>NZ_JABAFQ010000001.1:300000-393346 GCF_012843705.1 Fusobacterium sp. FSA-380-WT-3A
CAAAGATACACGGTTCCACCACAAGAGGGGTCTCCATATTTAGGGTCAATAGCTTTTTCTCCAATTAATTTTCTTCTTTTTTCCGCATATTCTTTAGAAAGTAATTTTTCTGGTGTAACTTTCATATATCTACTGTCTGTTACATAATGTTGTCCATCTACGAAAGCTAATTTCATGGCCTCAATTTGTCTATGAATAGTTTTTGCTGATTCTCTAACAGATTCAAATCTAAATCCTTCTAAAATATTTAAAGCCATCAGAGTAACTATTCCATGTCCATTAGGTGGAATCTCAGAAACAGTATAACCTCTATAATTAGTACTTATAGGCTCTACAAATTCAGCTTTGAAATTCATTAAATCTTCTTTTCTTAAATATCCTCCTGTTTTTTTAGAAAATTCATCTATTTTTTCAGCAATTTTTCCTCTATAAAAAGATTCACAATTTGTATTAGCTAATTCTCTCAAAGTTTTTCCATGATTTGGAAGTTTTATAAATTCTCCTGGCTGAGGTGCTTTCCCATTAAAAATAAAAGTTTCAAACCAAGGTTTAAATTCTTCTTTTATCTGATTATTTTCTTCAAAAGAATTTTTATAATTTTCAAAAGCTGTATTCCATAATTTAGAAATTATAGGAGAAACAGGAAATCCTTCCTCAGCATATTCTATGGCTGGTTTCAAGATTTCTTTTAAGGATAATTTTCCAAATTTTTTAGATAATTCAGCCCAAGCTGATGGAATTCCTGGAACAGTTACAGGAATCCAACCATATTTAGGCATAGTATTTCCATAATTTTCTATAACTTCTTTTGTATTAAATTTCATAGGAGCTGGTCCTGAAGAATTCATTCCATATAATTTATCTTTTATCCAGACAAGAGCAAAAGCATCTCCTCCTATTCCATTACTTGTAGGTTCTAAAACTGTTAAAGCAGCAGCCACTCCTATAGCTGCATCAACAGCATTCCCACCTTTTTTTAAAATATCCAATCCTACCTGAGCAGCAAGAGGTTGAGAAGTACAAACCATTCCTTTTTTTCCATAAACTACTCTTCTAGTTGAAGGATAACTATATTTTAAAGCATCAAAAATAAAATCCATAACCCCTCCTAAACTAATATTTTCATAAAATTATAAACTAGAAAAGAAAATCTTTTAAACAATTAAATTCTAATAAAAAATTTTCTTTATGCCTTTATTATTATTAAATTTATTAAATTTTCCTTTTTAAATAAAATATTTTTTATAAATTTTATAACTTTTTTATATGATAAAATTTTTGAATAATATATTAAATATTATAATTAATAAATTTTAAATAATCAATAAAAGTTATCTAGGATAATTAAGTATCATAAAAATTAAATAATTTTTTATAAATAAAAAAAATTATTGACTTTTAAAAAAAATTGTATTATAATGCTAAAAAATTCATACTAAGAAATTTGGAGGAGATTATGTTAAGATATTTAAGGAGGAGCAATCTACAATTGAATAGTTATTTTTGTTCCAAAAAAATGTCTTTTTGAAATCTTTTTAATATATTTTTATGCCTTTTAATGAGGGGAATTATTATTTGTTTTCAAAATACCAGTTTTTTGGCTGGTATTTTTTTATTTTTAATTATAAAATTTAGGAGGAATCTATGAAAAAATTATTATTTGTGTTGTCTTTAGTTTTTATGTTTATTGCTTGTGGTGGTTCATCTGAAAAAAAGTTGAGGAAAAAGTTTTTATTGTTGGAACTAATGCCGAATATCCTCCATTTGAATATATAGAAAATGGAGAAGTTTGTGGGTTAGATGCTGATATAATCGAAGAAGCAGCTAAAAGAATGGGGATAAAGTATCAATGGTCTAATATAAATTTTGATGGTTTAATCCCAGCTCTTCAAACAAAAAAATTGGATATAGTTATTGCTGGTATGAGTATTACTCCAGAAAGAGCAAAATCTGTTAATTTTTCTACACCTTATTTAGTATCTAAAGTGGCTTTTTTAGGAAATAAATCTAATCCAATAAATGGAGTTGAAAATTTAGTTGGAAAAACTTTTGGAGCAGAATTAGGAACAACCAAAGAAGCTTCAGCTAGAAAAATAAAAGATTCAAAAGTAGTTCCTTTTGCTGGAAATACTGCTGCTCTTATAGCTCTAAAATCTCAAAAAGTTGATGCTATTGTTGTTGATGAAAGTGTTGCCAATAGTTATCTTAATGGAAATTCTGAATTAATGTTAATAGGATTCCAAGAAGGAGAACCTAAAGCTGTTGCATTTAATAAAGATGATGCTGAACTTTTAGAAAAATTTGACAAAGTATTAAAAGAGATGTTAGAAGATGGTACTATAGATAATTTAAGAAAGAAATATGGTGTTTAATATGTTTGAAAATTTCTCATTTACAAGTTATTATGTGGATAAAGTTATATGGAAAACTTTAGAAAATGAATTAGAAAATTTCCACAATATTTTAATAATTACAGGAAATAAGTCTTTTGAATCTGTAAAAGAAAACATTTTACCTATATTAAAGGATAAAAATATTATAATTGAAAATTATTTAGGAGAATGTTGTTATGAGCATTCTTCTACTATAATTAAAAATATAATTGGAAAACAAATAGATTTAATTTTAGGAATTGGTGGAGGAAAGGTCATAGATACAGCTAAATTAGTGGCTAATCAAATAAATAAGACTATTTTTATAATCCCAACCATTGCTTCTACTTGTGCTGGAACATCAGCTTTATCTGTTGTCTATAATCAGGATAAAACTTTTAAAGAAATATCTTTCTTTAAAGCACCACCTGAAAAAATATTTATAGATTTAGAAACTATAAAAAAGTCTCCTTCTAGATACACATGGGCTGGAATAGGAGATACTTTAGCAAAATATTATGAAGTTAAAATAAAACATGAATATTGCTTAGCTAATAATAAAAAAATAAATTTTCCAACTCAGATGGCTATAGAATTATCACATAACTGTAAAAATATTATAATAAAAAATAGTGAAGATGGATATTATTCTCAAGAAATCAATGAAGCTTTTAAAAATATAGTTTTAACTATAATTGTAACAACTGGAATGGTATCTAATTTTATAGATGACTTTTTAAATGGTGCTATTGCACACTCTGTATTTTATGGATTAACTGTTCTTCCTAGAATTGAAAAAGAACATTTACATGGAGAAGTTGTTGCATATGGAATTTTAGTTCAACTTTTATTGGAAAATAATTTAGAAGAATATAAAAAATTAACAGAATTTTATAAAAAATTAAAATTTCCAATAAATTTAACAAATATTGTTAGATTAGAAGAATTTTTAGAAAAAGAAAATGATATATTAGAAGAAATTTTAAAAGGACCAGACCTTATAGATTTTGATTTTAATATTAATAAAAACAATTTAAAAAAAGCATTATTTTATAAAAATAATTAGTTAGAGGAGAAATTAAAATGAGAAAGTTTATTGCTAATAAATATCAAACCATGTCTTCTCCTATGGGAGAAAGTAAAGTAATTAATAAAAGTTCTTTTCCTACAATTAATTTAGGAATAGGTGATTTAGATATTACAACAGATAAAATTATTATAGAAAAAGCCTATAAAGACGCTTTAAATGGTCATACTCACTACACAGATCCTGCTGGATATTTAGAACTTAGAGAAGAAATTTGTAAATATCATAAAGAAAATTTTAGAAATTATAATTTTTCTACTGATGAGGTTTTAGTTACTTCAGGAGCATGTCATGGACTTTATCTTCTGTTTAAAACAATATTAAATCCAAGTGATGAAATTATATTACTTTCACCTTTCTTTGCTGTTTATAGTGATGCAATAAAACTTTCTGATGGGATTCCAATTGTAGTTGAAACTAAATTTGAAAATAAGTTTCAATTAATAAAAGAGGATATTGAAAAGAAAATTACTGATAAAACGAAAGCAATTGTACTAAATTCTCCTTGTAATCCAACAGGAGTTTGTTATAATTTAGAAAGTCTAAAAATTATTAAAGAACTTGCTGTAAAATATGATTTATTAGTCATAGCTGATGATGTATATGATTTTTATTCTTTTGAAAACTCTTTTACTCCTATTTATACTTTACCTAATATGAAAGAAAGAACAATTAGTGTCTGTAGTTTTTCTAAAGATTTTGCTATGACAGGTTGGAGAATAGGATATATTATTGGACAAAAAGATATTCTTGAATGTATGAATCTTATAAATCAATCAATTGTTTACAGCCCTGTGGCAATTTCTCAAAGAGCTGCTTTATATGCTCTTAAAGAATTTAAAAGAATTAAAGAAACTCAAGTTCCTATATTTAGAGAAAGAGTTATGTATGCATATGAAAGAATCAAAAAAATTCCTTTTTTAGATTGTATCAAACCTCAAGGTGGAATTTATCTTTTTATAAATATTGAAAAAACTAAAATGACTTCTATTGAGTTTACAAATTTTTTAATTGAGAATTATGGAATTGTAACTATTCCTGGTGATGGATTTGGAACTTCAGGTTTTATAAGAATTGCATGTACAGTTAATATTGAAAAATTAAAAGAAGCTTTTGATAGAATTGAAAAATTAAAATTTTAAATTTAAAAGGAACTATTATAAAATTTATAATAGTTCCTTTTATTTTAGATTTTTTATTCTAAAATCTCATTACATCTTTTTACTGGACATAAATCTCCACACATAGTACAAACTTTTTCTTCTACAGGAGTTGAAGACTTTCTATATTCTTTAGCTTTTTCTGGGTCTATACATTCTTCAAACATTCCTTCCCAATTAAGAGTTCCTCTATATTTACTCATTCTATTATCCCAATCTCTAGCTCCTTTCAATCCTTTAGCTATATCAGCTGCATGTCCTGCAATTCTTGAAGCCATAATTCCCTCTTTCATATCCTCTAAAGTAGGTAATCTTAAATGTTCAGCAGGTGTTACATAACATAAAAAATCGGCTCCAGAAGCAGCAGCAATGGCTCCACCAATAGCTGCAGTAATATGGTCATAACCAGGAGCTATATCTGTTACTAATGGTCCTAAAACATAAAATGGTGCATTATGACATAATTTCTTTTCAATTTGCATATTAGTTGTTATTTCATGCATTGGAATATGACCTGGTCCCTCTATCATAACTTGGACATCTTTTTCCCAAGCTCTTTTTGTTAATTCTCCTAAAATAATTAATTCTTGAATTTGTGGAGCATCTGTAGAATCAGAAATACTTCCAGGTCTTAAACCATCCCCTAAACTTAAAGTTACATCATATTTTCTACAAATTTCAAGAAGTCTATCAAAATATTCATAAAATGGATTTTCTCTTTCATTAGCTATCATCCATTGGAAAAGTATAGAACCTCCTCTACTTACTATTTTTGTTAATCTTTTATTATTTTTTAATCTATCTACACAAGTTTTATTTAATCCTGCATGAATAGTCAAAAAATCTATTCCATCTTCACAGTGCATTTCGACTACTCTAAATAAATCATCAACAGTCATATCTTTTATATTTTTACCAAGTTTTACAACTGCATCATACATAGGAACTGTTCCTAACATAACTTCTGATTTCTCAACTAAATTTTTTCTAAATTTTTGAGTATCTCCAAAAGTACTAAGGTCCATAATAGCATCTGCCCCATATTCAATAGCCTTTTGAACTTTTATCATCTCTTGAGAATAATCACAACAATCTTCAGATACACCTAAATTGACATTAACTTTAACTCTTGTTTTTTCTCCAATTGCTCTAGGATATAAATTTTTATGATTTTTATTAGCTGGAATGACTATAACTCCTTGAGCTATTTTTTCCATCAATTCTTCTCTAGAAAGATTTTCATCTCTTGCTACAATTTCCATCTCTTTAGTAAAAATTCCTTTTTTTGCTGCTTCCATTTGTGTTGAATACATCTTTATTCCTCCTAATATTTAAAAAATAATAAAAAAAGCTCTGTACCAAAGTACAGAGCAATAAAACTAAATTAAACTACAAAAAAATATAAAAATAGTTTAAGTCCTATGCTTCCCTACGCTGGTATTATCCATATCAGGTTCTAAGAGTCAGGAATTTTCCTTCTCAGCTAAATTAGCTCCCCTAGCATAAATCTGTTATTTATTTTTTACTCGACCATTATACTATTATTTTTTTTATATGTCAATATATGTAAAATGAATAAATTTTAACTTTTTTTTGATTAATTTTAATATTTTTCTTGCATTTTTTTGTAAAATAGTGTATGATAATTTTATGAGAAATCTCAAAGGTTTTTCTAGAAATAATTGATTAAAATCAATTTTTCGTTATACTCATCCTATTTATTTTGTGTTATATAGAAAAGAGCACCTTTTCCCAGGGGTGCTCTTTTCTCGTCCTATAACATTTTATTTTATAATAACAAATTTTGTTTTTAATCTACTTGCTACTAAACTTACAAATCTAACTTGTTTTGTCATCATCAATGGTATAATAATTTTTCTTCTATCAAAAGTAATAATATCTAAAACAGGTTGAACTTTACCTCTTTTTCCTACTACTTCTTCTCTTAGTTCACAACTTTCAACATCTTTAAATTTTAATTCCACATCTTTACTTTTTAATATATCTTTATCAAAATCAAGTACAATTCCATAACTTAAAAACAATTTTATATGTTTAAAAGAAAGAAAAAGAAAAATAACTCCTACTACAATATCTTTTATATCTTTACTTGATAAATATATATATATTTGTAAAAGTCCAGCAATTAGAAAAGGAATCCCTGTTCCTAACCACATTGCTGTTCTTTTTAATTCAAGAGAAAATTTTTCTTTCCCTTGAACTTTTAAATCAGTTTTTATATTTTTTATAAATTCTTCATAAAATAGCATAATTAAACACCTATATTACTAAATCATTAAGATGAGAATCTTTAAAGTCTAAGTTATGTACAGAATTTATATATCTTATTGTCTTACTCATTCCTCTAACCAAAAGAGTTTGAGTTTTAGCAATATTGCCTTTTCTTTTTACTCCTTCTAAAAGGTCTCCTGTAGTTATACCTGTAGCTGAAAAAATAATTTCATCTGATTTTGCCATGTCTTCAAGAAGCAATTTTTTTCCAACTTCAACCCCTGCTTCTTTACATCTTCTTTCCTCATCAAGAGATATTTTATCATTCTTATCATCAGAACCTTTTACATCACTTCTTAAGATAAGTCTTCCTTGCATATCTCCTCCTAAAACTCTAATAACAGCAGCTGATACAACACCCTCTGGAGCTCCACCTATTCCATACATCATATCAACTTCAGAATCAACTAGGCAAGTCAAAATAGAAGTGGCTACATCCCCATCAGGAAAAACATACATTTTTACTCCTAAATCTCTCATTCTTTGGATAACTTTTTTATGTCTAGGTTTATCTAATACAGCCACCATAACATCTTTTACTTCTTTGTTTAATGCTTTTGCTACTGCTCTTATATTATCTTCTAAAGATTTATCTAAATCTATAACTCCTTTGGCTTCTGGACCAACTACCATTTTTTCCATATACATATCTGGTGCTTTTAAAAAAGCTCCTTTTTCTGCTGCTGCTAGTACAGCAATAGCATTAGGTTGTCCTTGAGCTGTCATTCTTGTTCCTTCTATTGGGTCTACTGCTATATCTACAAGGGATAATTCATCCTCTGTATAGGGTTCAATATCTTTTGGATTATATTTAAGTCCTAATTTTTCTCCTATGTATAACATAGGTGCTTCATCAATTTCTCCTTCTCCAATAACAATTTCACCATCAATTTTCATTCTATTTAGAACATTTCTCATAGCTTCAACTGCTGCATTATCAGCTAAATTTTTATCCCCTCTTCCTACCCATTTTTGAGCAGCAAGTGCTGCAGCTTCAGTAACTCTAGCAAAATCTAAAGCTATTTCTTTTTTCATTTTTCCTCCTTAAGAATTATAAATTTATTTGATTAAAACTTTATATATTTCTTCTCCTGGTTTAACCATTTTTAATTTTTCTCTTACAAGTTTTTCTCTATAAAATTCATTATCTAAATTTTTTATATCTCTCTCATATTCTTTAATATTTTCATTTAAAATGTCTTTTTTTTCTTTCAAGGATGTTAACTCTGCATTTAATCTAGTTATTTTTTCATAACTTCTATAAATTCTCGGAATAAATGCAAATACTACTATACTACTAAAAAAAATCACAATAAATCTCTTATATTTCAAAGTTGTCACCTATTTTTTTAATTTTTTTTCAGTTTCTTTTTTTATAAGATGCAATTTTTTAGAAATAATTTTTCTTGAAACAGGAGATATTCTTTCTATAAAAAGTTTTCCTTCTAAATGATCATATTCATGTTGAAAAGCTTTTGCTAAAAATCCTGTCATCTCTTCCTCAATCACTTCTCCATCTATATTTTGATATTTTACTTTTATTCTAGCAGCTCTTTTGACTTTTTTATATATTCCAGGAACACTTAAACATCCTTCATCTGTTTCAGTATATTCTTCAGACATTTCTAAAATTTTTGGATTAATTATTTTTCTAATAATTTTATCTCCTACATCTAATACAAAAAATCTTTTATTTATTCCTACTTGTGGAGCAGCAAGACCTACACCTGTTGCTTCATGCATAGTTTCTACCATATCTTCTAAAATACTTTTTATCTCATCAGTTATATTTTCTACTTTTTCACTTTTTTCATTTAAGCAAGAATCACCATAAGTCCTTATTTCGTATAACATTTCTACCTTCTTTCTTTCATAATTATATTAAATTTATTGGGTCAACATCAATTACAATTCTACAATTTTTTTTATCAAAATTTTGTAAAATTGTTGATATTTCTTTTTTAAAATAATTTATTTTTTCTTTTTTTCCTTTAATAAAGATATTTTTTCTATATCTATCTTTAACTTTATAAACTAAACTTCTATTTGGAGGAAAAATTTCTACATAATCTCTTTTTATAAGTTTATAGAAAGAATTAATCACCTCTTCAAGAACTCTTTCATCAGTAGATGAAAAACCTATATTAATTGTTTTTGAAAACGGTGGGTACTCTAAAATTTCCCTCATCTCTATTTCTTTTTTATAAAAAGAATCATAATCACTATTTTTTATATTTTCCATAATATAATTTTCAGGTTGATAAGTTTGAATTATAACTTTACCTTTTTTATTCTCTCTTCCAGCTCTCCCAGCAACCTGTGTTATAAGTTGAAAAGTTTTTTCTGAAGCTCTAAAGTCTGGAAAATTTAATATTAAATCAGCATTTATAACTCCCACTAAAGTTACATCTGGAAAATGTAACCCTTTTGCTATCATCTGTGTCCCTATCATTATATCATATTTTTTATTTAAAAAATCAAAATATACTTTTTCATAAAAATTTTTTTCTTTTGTTGTTTCAGAATCCACTCTTATTATAGGCACATCAAAATATTCTTTTAATTTTTCTTCTATCTGTTCAGTTCCCTTGCCTCCATAATATAAATTATGACTACCACATTTACTACATTTTCCTGTAAATCTAATTTCTTTTCCACAATAATTACATTTTAATTTTTGATTACTTTCATAGTAACTTAATTTTATTGAACAATGATCACACTCTTCTATATGTCCACAATCTTTACATTGAATCATTGTAGAATATCCTTTTCTATTTAGGAGAATAATAACTTGTTCTTTTCTTAATAAAGTTTCTCTTATATTTTGTAGAAGTTTTTTACTAAAAAAATTATTTTCTTCTGTTTTCATATCCACTATTTCTACTTCTGGAAGATTTGAATCATTAAATCTCTTATTTAAAATTTCTAATTGAAATTTTTTATTTTTTCCTAAAAAATAACTTTCTATATCTGGAGTTGCAGAGCCAAATATGACTTTTGAATTTTCTAACATAGCTTTTTTTATTGCCACATATTTAGCATTATATCTAGGATTAGTATCTTGTTTGTAGGTATTTTCATGTTCTTCATCAATAATTATATATTCTAGATTCTTAACAGGAGCAAATATAGCTGACCTTGCACCTAAAACTATTTTTTTGTATCCATTTTCTATATATATCCATTCTTTTTTCTTTTCAGAATCAGATATATTACTATGTAAAACTGCTACCTCATCTCCAAATTCTCTTCTAAATCTATTTTTCATTTGAGGAGTAAGAGAAATTTCTGGTACTAAAAATATACTTCCTTTATTTTTTATTAAAGCATTTTTTATAAGCCTTATATAAATCTCAGTTTTTCCACTTCCTGTAATTCCTTTTATTAAAAAATATTTATTAGAAGAAGTTTCTATATTTTTTACAATAGTTTGTTGTTCTTTGTTAAGCACAACATCAGTTGAGATTTTTTTGTTTAAATCTTCATCTATTTTGTGATTATCCTTTTCATAAATATTTTTTTCCAAAAATAATATTTTTTTATTTAAAAGTCTATTTATAATTTTTTTATCAAATTTTTCTTCTAAAGTTTTTTTAGGAATTTTTTTCTTACTCAAAAAATATTTATAAATATTTTCTAAGACTTTTTTTTCTTCTATAGAAAAATATTTTTCAAAATTAAAAGATACTTTTTTATTTTTATCTACTATTAAAAATCCTTCTTTTACATATTTCTTTAAAGTCTCTAAATCTATTTTCTTTCTCAAAGTTTCTCTATTAACCAATTCTTTTGAATAAAAGTAATCTAGTATTTCTTTCTCTTCAGTTGATAAATCTAAATTTTTATAACTGCTCACTAAAAGATTATAAGTTTCATTATAATGAATTTTTAACTCTTTAGGAATGGCAGTAGAAATAACTTGTGAAAAATTACACATATAATAATTTGAAATCCATATTAATAACTCTATATAACTTTTAGAAAAAGATAATTCATTTTCCAATTTTCTTTTAATCTCAAGGACTTTAAAATCAAATTCTTTTTCATTTTCTTCTTGGATAATAAATGCTCCTCTTTCTCTATTACGAAAGTTAACTACTACTCTATCTCCTATATTAAATTTATCATCTTTATCAAGGTATGTGAAAAAAGAGTTTGTTCCATCAACAAACAATTTATAATATCTCATTTTCACTACCTCCTATTTTAATATCACTTTTATCTCTGCATTTTCTGATAATTCTGTATCTATTGGGGGATAAAATTCTTTTACTATTCCTGTTCCTTGAATTTTTAAATTAACTTTATTTCCACTAAATATATCTACAACTTCCCTTAAAGTTTTTCCTTTTAAATCTGGCATTCTATAAATCTCACTATTTTTTTCTTCTGTTCTTGTATCTTGTATTTCATCTTGAGTAATTGTTATTTTAGAAATATTGTTAGAAACTATTTCTCTTGTCATAGTTAATCTTTTTATAACATTTCCAAAAACAGGAGCTGCTACTAATCCACCAAATTTTTTATCTACATTAGGTTTATAAAACATTATTAGTCCAGCATATTTTGGTTTTTCAACAGGAAAAAATCCTATAAAAGAAGTTAAATAATCTTCTTTTAAATATCCTACTCTTCCTGCACTTATTTGGGCTGTTCCTGTTTTTCCTCCTATTGTATATCCTTCGACTTTAGCTCTTTCTCCTCCTCCACTTTCAACAACATCTTCTAGCATTTTTTTCATTTTTTCAGAAGTTTCTTCTGTAATTGGAGTATTTATAATTTCAGGTATATTTCTTCTAATAATTGTTCCATCACTACTGTCAACTATTTTTTCTATCAAATATGGTTTATATAATTTTCCTCCATTTATTAATGAAGAAAATGCCATTATCATTTGAATAGGTGTAACAACCATTCCTTGTCCAAAAGATATTGTACTCTTTTTAAGTTTATCCCATCTTTTACTAGGAAGATTATATGGTTTTCTTTCATATGGAAAATCTATATTTGTTTTATCATAAAATCCAAAATCATTTAGATATTCTTCTATTTTAGAATCTTCTATATTATCTGTCAACATTACCATTCCAACATTACTTGATTTTTCAAGAATTTGTTTTACTGTTAACTCTCCTTTTAAAGACCTTGTAGCCTCTTTTATAGTATGTCCATATTTTTTTATTCTTCCATCTCCTATATCAAAAATGGAATTTTCAGTAATATATCCATCATTTAAGGCACCAGCAACTATAATAGGTTTAAATATAGAACCTGGTTCAACTTGATTTTGAAATAAAGGATTTCTTACAATACGAGGATTTTTATGAAAACTTGATAAAGCTAAAACAGCTCCTGTATTAGGGTCTACAATAATTCCATAAGCTTCTTCTGAATCAGTTTTTTCAAATTGTTTTTTTATTTCATCATTCAATATGTATTGTAAATCATCCTCAATAGTCAAATATAAATCTTTTCCATCTGAAGAAATATCTAAAGTTTTTCTTGCAGTTGGAATAGTAAATTTTCTATTTTTTATAAAACTTCTTTTTATTTTCATGTTTTTAGGTTTTAAATATGATTCATATTCTTTTTCTATTCCACTAACTCCAATTAAATTTTCTCCGTCTAAATCAAATCCTAAAACTCCTACTATATTTTCATAAATCTCTTTTCTATAATATGTTCTTTCATTTTCCTCTTTTAAAATAATTTCATTATTTCTTAATCCATATTTTTTTATTATCTCTTCTATTTTTTTCTTTTCTTCTAAATTAAGGTTTACATCTAAAAGATTATATCTTTTTTTTCTTTGGCTTTCTTTTGTTAAATGATTTATAAATTCTTTTTTATTTCTCTTTAGTGAAAGAGTATTTAGAATTTCAGTTGTAATTTCAGGCAATTGATTTGTTAAAGATAACATATATGGGTCAATTATAATGTCATATACACTAATATCATAAACTATTTCTCTTCCATTTTTATTATAAATAGTTCCTCTCTTTCCTTTAAGAAGTGAGAACCCTTCAACTTGTTTTCTTATTAATCTTTGATATTTTCCATTATCAATAATTTGAACCTTATAAATTCTTAAGAAAAAAATCATAATAAAGAAAAATATAATATCACAACTTGCTAAAGCTCTAGCTGTAAATCTCTTTTTCTTTCCTAATTTTTTCCATTTTCTAAATATCCATAAAATATATATGAGAAAAAATATCGAAGTTACAATATAAAGATGATTTTTTAAAATAATAGAACAAATTAAAAATAATATGTTTAATATTATAAGTAAAATTTTTAATAATTTAATATTCATTAATCTATATCCTTTTATACTTATTTAATTTTCAATATATATTATAACAAAAGATATGAGTAATGTAAAAAATTTTTTTAACTTGAAGAAAAAAATTTTTTTTGTTAAAATACTTCTGTAATGCTATATATTTTAGGAGGATTATTTATGGCTAAAACACTTTCTTTTGAAAAAATAATTGAAAATATAGATGAAATTATAGAAAAATTAGAAACAGGAGATTTATCTCTTGAAGATTCTATAAAAGAATATGAAAAAGCAATGAAACACATTGATAATGCAAAAAAAATATTAAATTCTGTTGAAGGAAAATTATTAAAAGTTATAGATAAAGATGGAGAAATAGAGATAGAAAATTTTGATAAGGAGAATAGGGAAAATGCTTAAAGATTATTTAACTCAAAAAAAAGAAATATTAGAAAATAAAGTAGATGAATATTTAAGTGATTTGAAATATCCTTGGCAAATTGCTGATGGAATGAAATATGCTATATTAAATGGTGGAAAAAGAATAAGACCTATTCTTCTTTTTATGATTTTAGACTTATTTGATAAAGATGAAAAACTTGGTTATCCTACAGCTGTAGGTTTAGAGATGATTCACTCTTATTCATTAGTTCATGATGATTTGCCTGCTTTAGATAATGATGATTATAGAAGAGGAAAACTTACTACTCATAAAAAATTTGGAGAAGCAGAAGGAATATTAATTGGAGATGCTTTATTAACTCATGCATTTAATATTTTTACTGAAAAAAATATTAATTTACTTTCTCCTGAAAAAATTGTTGAAATTATCAAGCTTACTTCTAGTTATGCTGGCATCAATGGAATGATTGGTGGACAAATGATAGATATTGAGAGTGAAGGTAAAAAAATAGATATGGAAACTTTAAAATATATTCATAAAAATAAAACAGGAAAACTTCTAAGACTTCCTATTGAATTTGGTTGTATCATAGCTGATGCTCCTTTAGAAATTAGAAAAAAATTAGAAGAGTTTGCTGATTTAATTGGTCTAGCTTTCCAAATAAAAGATGATATTTTAGATATAGAAGGAGATTTTGAAACTTTAGGAAAACCTATCGGAAGTGATTTAGAACTTGAAAAATCTACTTATCCTTCTCTAATTGGATTGGATGAAAGTAAAAAACTTTTAATTGAAATAACTGAAAATGCAAAAAATATTATAAAAAATAATTTTTCTGATGAAAAAGGAAGATTATTAATTGAACTTGCTGATTACATAGCTTTTAGAAAAAAATAATTTTTTTAATAAATGTATTTAATATTAAATGAAAATATGGTATTATAATAAATGATACATATTTTGTGATTATTAGGAGGAGAGAATGAAAGTTAAAAGTATACTAGTTGCACATAGAGCACAAATTAATCCACAATTAGGTGCTGTTGACGCCTTAGGAATTTTTGATAACATGATTCAACCTATGTTTCCTATTCCTATGCAACACATGTCAATAGTTATAACAATAGAGGAGATTTTAAAACCAACTTTATTTGAAGTTAGATTAAATGGTCCTGAAGGAGATTTAATTACAAAAGGAGAATTTCAACCAATGGTAGACCCATTTGGAGTAGGTAAAAAAATATTAGACCTTGAAAAATTCTTAATTCCTACAAGAGGAAGATATACAATAGAATTATTTGAAAAAACTCCAGATAATAAATATAAATTTATTGCTGAAAATACTTTATTTATTGCTGATTATCCACCTCAAAGACCTTTTACTCAAGAGGAAATTAATCATATTTTAGCAGATGATACTGTTATTAAAGTAATAAGAACAGAATTCCAACCTGTAGGATATGATAAAAAAATAAAAATTCAACATAGTCTTGATAGAAATGTTCCTGTGCAAGAAGGATATATCACAATTCCTGAAGATAATAAATTAGTTCTAGATGGAAAAGAATTCGATTTATTAGGATTAAGAAGACATTTAGAATGGATGTTTGGAAGACCTCTTCCAAAACCAGAAGAAATGAAACAACCTGAGGAAGCAAAAGAACCTGAAGATAATAAAATTAACTAATTAAAAAATAGACAGTAGAAATTTCTACTGTCTATTTATTTTTCATAACTTCTTCTAGTATTTCCAAAGCTTTTTTTGTATTTTCATTAGGGTACTTTTCATTTGCAGTTTCATAAAAAAATTTAGATTTTTCAAAATTTCCTATCTTAGCAAAATTCCAACCTATTTCTTCATAGAGCCATGTTTCATTACCACAATTTTTTGAAAGAGAATTTTCTAAAAATTTAATAGCTTCTTTATGTTTTCCAATTCTACCTAAATTCCAACCTATTTCTCCTTCTAACCAGCCATCTGTATTATCTATACAATAGGCTTTTTCTAAGAAAAATAATGCTTTGTCATATTTTTGAATTTTTCCATAATTCCATCCAAGTTCACAATTCAACCAAAAGTCATCTCTTCCACATTCTCTAGCTTTTATTAAATATGTAATGGCCTCTCTATATTTAGATTTTTTTCCTAAACACCAACTAATTTGAGAATATAACCAAGTATCTTTTCTTCCTAATTTTTCAGCTTCTTTAAATTTTTCTATAGCTTTATCAATTTTATCTAATTTCTCATAGCAAAAACCCAAATGAGATGTAAGCCACGTATCTTCTTTTTTAAAAGAAAGTGCTACCTTATAATATCCTAAAGCTTCCTCATAATTATCTAATTTTTCATAAACATATCCAATTTCTGAATTTAACCAATAATCACATCTACCCATATCTTCTGATTTTTTTAAATAATAAAGAGCTTCTTGAGCTTTTTCTAATCTTGATAAATTCCATCCAATTTCTGAATTTAGCCAAGAATCATCTCTTCCATATTCTTTGGCTTTTTTTAAATAATATTCAGCTAATTTATATTTTCCTAATCCCCCATAATTCCATCCAAGTTCACAACACAACCAACCATTTTCATCATATTCTTCAAAGCTTTCTGCTTTTTTTAAATATGTTATAGCTCTCTCTCTTTCATTAGTTCTCCCTAATAACCAACCAATATTACAATAAAGCCAATAACTATTTTCTCCTTTCTCTTCATATTCTAATAATATTTTTAAAGCTGCTTTATATTCTTTTATTCTTATCAATTCTTCTATCATTTTTTTATTATCCATAAATTATAGCCTCTTTTATAAAAGTTTTAATTTCATTATATCATTTTTTAATTTATCTTCAAAATTTTATTGACAATTTTTTTAAAAAAAGTTATACTATTTCTTGTTAAAATTATAAAATTCCTACTTTGTTAGGGAGATGTTCTGCACAGATAAACCATCTATAAAAAACTAGGTCTTTTTTTATTGCTTAAAAATAAAAATGATTTTATAGTGGTTAGAGTAGAGCGATTCTACTCTTTTTATTTTATAAAATTTTAGGAGGTTATTTTGGGTATTAGATACAACAAAATCAATGGTAAACATCAAAGAGAAATAGTACTTTTAAAAAGTTTTCCATGTAGATATGGAAAATGTAGTTTCTGCAATTATATTGAAGATAATTCTACAGATGAAACTCTAATCAATGAAACTAATAAAAAAGTTTTAGAAAATATTACAGGTGAATATGGAGTTTTAGAAGTTATAAATTCTGGTTCAGTCTTTGAATTGCCAGATATTACTTTAGCTGAAATTAAAAAAATTATACAAGAGAAAAATATTCATACTCTTTATTTTGAAATCTATTTTGGGTATATAAATCACCTTAATAAAATAAGAAAATATTTTTCTGGAATAGAAGTAAGATTTAGAATGGGGTTAGAAACTTTTGATGATAATTTTAGAAAAAATATTTATAATAAAAATTTTTCTTTAAATGAAGAAACTTTAAAAAAATTAAGTACTGAACTTTATTCTGTCTGCCTTTTAGTTTGTACTAAAGGACAAACACAAGAGATGATTGATAAGGACATTGAATTAGGTTTAAAATATTTTAAAAATATAACCATAAATATATTTATTGACAATGGAACTATAGTAAAAAGAGATAATGAACTTGTTAAATGGTTTATAAAAAAATATTCTCATTTAACTAAAGATAATAAAGTAGAACTTTTAATTGATAATAAAGATTTAGGGGTTTTTGAACAATAAAAATTACTAGGAGGACATATGAGAAACGAACTACTTTGGGCATTAATGTTAATTGTAAATTTTTTAAGTATAATATTTATTTATAAAAAATTTGGAAAAATTGGACTTTATTCTTGGATTCCAGTTTCTACAATTCTAGCTAATATTCAAGTTGTTTTATTAGTTAAATTATTTGGATTTAGTACTACTTTAGGAAATATTTTATATGCTGGAGGTTTCTTAGTTACAGACATTTTGGCTGAAAATTATGGAAAAAAATCTGCTCAAAAAGCTGTTCATATTGGATTTTTTTCTTTAATAGTCACAAGTATAATAATGAAAATAGCTGTTTTATTTATTCCTCTTGAAGAAGGAGTAATTATGTTTGAAAGTGTAAAACAGATATTTGATTTTATGCCAAGACTTATGGTTGCCTCTCTTCTTGCTTATTTTATCTCTCAAAGTCATGATATTTGGGCCTATGAATTCTGGAGAAAAAAATACTCTTCCACAAAACATATTTGGATAAGAAATAATGCTAGTACTTTAGTTAGTCAGTTTATTGATAATTTAGTTTTTACCACTGTAGCCTTTTATGGAGTCTATCCTTTTGAAGTATTAAAAGAGATATTTATAGCTACATATGTTATCAAATTTATTGTTGCTATATCCGATACCCCATTTGTATATATAGCACATTATTTAAAAAGAAATAATTTAGTAGAAGAAGAAAATTAATTTTTTACTTTTAACTAAAAAATAAAAAAATGAGGTTGTTTCAAAAATTTTATGATAACCTCATTTTATTATTATTATTATTATGCAATTTTTCTATTTAAATATCGTTGACATTGTTTTTCTGTATTATATCCCAATAAAACTCCAAGTATAAAATCTTCTTCAGGAGATAAATATGATAAAGAAGATTTATTAAAACTTTTTACTACTTTTATTGAGTCTTTATTTCCAAAATATACATTAATCATTTTTTCATTTAAGTATTCAATCATATAGTCATAACCACACTCTTCTAACTTTTCTCTAATAACTTCTTCGTTATCATAAGAAGTGGTAAGAAGAGATAATATTCTAACACCTTTATCTAGTTCATAAATCATGTGTATAAAAACATCCAACTCTCTTCTTTTTTCTATACTCATAATTATTTCACACTCTCAACCCATTTATTAATTCTTTCTTCTGTTAAATCACTTTGATTATTTTCATCTATTACAAGACCAACAAATTCATCATCTACTACTGCTCTTGAATTAGAGAATTCATACCCATCTGTAGAAGTTTTTCCTACAACATTTCCACCTATTTCAGTCACAACACTATATATTTCACCTATTCCATCTACAAATGTATCACCAAATCCAAATTGGTCACCAACACCTATTAATCCTACTTTTTTTCCTGAAAGATTTTTAGTTTTCAAAGTTTCAATAGCATCCATCCAACTGTCTTGTAAATCTCCCATTCCCCAAGTAGAAGTAGCAAATATTACAAATTCATACTCATCAACTTTATTTATTTCAGAAGCTTCATACACATCAGCTCCTAATAATTCTCCTACTCTTTTTGCTATATCTTCTGTAACTCCTGTAGTACTTCCATAAAAAATTCCTGTTTTCATTAATAAGCCTCCTTTTGAAAAATAATTTTAAATATTTTTTAGCTAAAAAAATCTTACCATAAAATATTTAGTCTGTCAAATATTTTTTTGTTTTAATTTAAAAACTCTTTATTTTATCTAAAACAACAATCGATTATTATAATTTTTATAAAAATATAATAATTTAAAATACTCTTATATCTTATTACAAAAAATAATATAAAAATTATTTTTAAAATTTTAGTTTTTAATAAAAAAACTGAAGAAAAATTTCTTCAGTACTTTTATAAATCATTATAAAATTTTAGTTATTAAATTATCCTAAAGCAACATCCAATATCATCATTAAAGCAAAACCTACCATTACACTTAAAGTTCCTGTATCAGAATGTTCTCCTAAATTAGCTTCTGGTATAAGTTCTTCCACAACAACATACATCATTGCTCCAGCCGAAAATGATAATAACCATGGCATAAAATTTTCTAAAGAAGCTGATATAAAAACTGTCATAACTCCAAAAATAGGTTCAACTATTCCTGATAAACTTCCTAATATAAAAGCTTTTGTAGTACTAAATCCTTCTCTTCTTAGTGGTAGTGATACTGCTGCCCCTTCAGGAAAATTTTGAATTCCAATTCCCAAAGCTAACCCCATAGCTGACGCCAAATAGCTAGGTTCATAAGAATTTTGACTAGCCAAAGCAAAAGAAAGTCCTATAGCTATTCCTTCAGGAATATTATGGAGAGTAACAGCAGTCATAAGAAGTGATGTCCTCTTAAAATTTGTATTTACACCTTCTATTTTATTTTTTCCACTATGTAAATGGGGAATTAATTTATCTAAAAGTAAAATAAAAAAAACTCCTCCTAAAAAACCTGTAGCTGCTGGTACCCATCCTATCATCCCAAGTACTTCAGCCTGTTCAATAGCCGGAGTAAGTAATCCAAACATTGAGGCAGAAATCATTATTCCTGCTGCAAATCCTAAAAATATTCTTTGGACATTATCTTTTATCTCTTTTTTAAAGAAAAAAACCATAGAAGAACCTAATGTAGTCATTAAAAATATAAATGTGGTTCCTAGAAATGTCCAATAAATTTCCTTAAACATAAAGTCCCTCCTAAAAATTTATTAACACACAATTATATATTATAAACTAATAAAATTCAAGAAAAACTTTAAAATAAAAATATATAGTTTTTAATTATAATCTTTTTCTAAAAACACAAAATATTGTAAAAAAAAGTTGAAAAAACACAATATACATGATATCATTAGTTATTAAATAATTTTATTGAATTTTAATTTTCTTAAAATTTGTAAACAAAATATTTGACAACTTCAAAGTAATATGATATAAAATATACATGAACATTGTTAATGTACATTTAAATTTTTTAAGGAGGAAATAAATAATGGAAGCATGGAATGGTTTTAAAGGAGATCTTTGGAAAAGAGAAATCAATGTCAGAAATTTTATACAAAATAACTACACACCTTATGAAGGAGACGATAGTTTCTTAGAAAGTAGCTCTGAAAAAACTAAAAAAGTTTGGGACAAATTAACTGAACTTCTTGCAGAAGAAAGAAAAAGAGGAGTTTATGATGCTGAAACTAAAAAGCCTCAAGCTATAGATGCTTATGGACCAGGATATATAGATAAAGAATCTGAGGTAATTGTTGGAGTTCAAACAGATGTTCCTTTAAAAAGAGGAATTTATCCAAAAGGTGGATTAAGAGTAGTTGAGAAAGCTCTTAAAGCTTATGGATTTGAAATAGACCCAATGACAGAAGAAATTTTTACAAGATATAGAAAATGCCATAATGAAGGAGTTTTCCAAGTATATACTGATGAAATGAAAGCATGCAGAAGTGCTGGAATAATTACAGGACTACCTGATGCTTATGGAAGAGGAAGAATCATAGGAGATTACAGAAGAGTAGCTCTTTATGGAATAGATAGACTTATAGAAGATAAACAACAACAAATGAAACTTCTTGAAATAGCTGAATTAGATGATGAAACTATCAGAAGAAGAGAAGAAATTGCTGACCAAATTTCTGAAATGAAAAAATTTGTAAAAATGTGTGCTTCATATGGTTTTGATGTTACTAAACCAGCAACTAATGCAAAAGAGGCTGTTCAATTTGTATATTTTGCTTATTTAGCTGTTACAAAAGACCAAGATGGAGCTGCTACTTCTTTAGGAAGAACTTCTACTTTTTTAGATATATATATTGAAAGAGATTTACAAAATGGAGTAATTACAGAAGAAGAAGCTCAAGAATTAATTGACCAATTTATTATTAAATTAAGAATAATCAGATTCTTAAGAGCTCCTGAATATAATGAGTTATTCTCTGGAGACCCTACTTGGGTAACAGAATCTGTTGGAGGACAAGGAGTAGATGGAAGAACTTTAGTTACTAAAAACTCATTCAGATACTTAAATACTTTATATAATTTAGGACCAGCACCAGAACCAAACTTAACAGTTTTATGGTCTGTAAATTCTCCAGAAAATTGGAAAAAATTCTGTTCAAAAGTTTCTATAAACACTTCAGCTATCCAATATGAAAATGATGATTTAATGAGACCTGATTTAGGTGACGATTATGGTATAGCTTGTTGTGTTTCTCCAATGCAAATTGGAAAAGGAATGGAATTCTTTGGAGCTAGAGCAAACTTAGCAAAATGTTTATTGTATGCTATTAATGGTGGAAGAGATGAAAAATCAGGAAAACAAGTTGGACCAAAATATCAAGGAGCAGTTGGTGAATATTTAGATTTTGATGATGTAATGGAAAAATTTGATAGAATGATGAAATGGCTTTCTGGAGTATATGTAAATGCTTTAAAAATAATTCACTATATGCATGATAAATATGCTTATGAAGCTTTTGCTATGGCTTTACATGATTTAAATATAAGAAGAACTCAAGCTACAGGAATAGCTGGACTTTCAATTGTTGCTGACTCACTAGCTGCTATTAAAAATGCAAAAGTAAAAGTTGTAAGGGATGAAACTGGACTTGTAGTTGATTTCATCAGAGAAGGAGAATATGTTCCTTACGGAAATAATAATAAAGAAACAGATGATTTAGCTGTAATGGTAGTAGAAAAATTTATGAATCATTTGAGAGCCCATGAAACTTATAGAAATTCTGTTCCTACTCAATCTGTTTTAACTATTACTTCAAATGTAGTTTATGGTAAAAAAACAGGAAATACTCCAGATGGAAGACTAGGTGGAACACCATTTGCTCCAGGAGCTAACCCTATGAATGGAAGAGATACTAATGGAGCTTTAGCTTCTTTATTATCAGTAGCAAAATTACCATTCCACCATGCTGAAGACGGAATATCTTATACTTTTGCTATAACTCCAGCAGCTCTTGGAAAATCTGATGAAGAAAGAGTAAATAACTTAATAGGATTATTAGATGGTTACTTTACTCCTGAAGGTGGACAACATCTAAATGTCAATGTATTCAATAGAGAATTATTAGAAGATGCTATGGAACATCCTGAAAAATATCCACAACTTACAATCAGGGTTTCTGGTTATGCTGTAAACTTCATAAAACTTACTAGAGAACAACAACTTGATGTATTATCAAGAACTATTAATCAAAGAATGTAATAATTTTGTTATAAAAAATTAAGGGATTGATTCACATTGTGGAGCAATCCCTTATTTAAAATTAATTAGGAGAAATTAAAAATGGAAAATATAAAAGGAAAAATTCACTCATTTGAAAGTTTTGGAACCGTTGATGGACCTGGAATAAGATTTGTAATTTTTTTACAAGGTTGTCCTTTAAGATGTAAATTTTGCCATAACCCTGATACTTGGGATATGAAAACTTCTAAAAAAGAAATGACTGCTCAAGAAGTTTTTGATGAAATGATAAAATATAAAAGTTTTTTTGGTACTAAAGGTGGTGTTACTGTAACAGGTGGTGAACCTCTTGTGCAAAAAGATTTTTTACTTGAGTTTTTTAGAATCTGTAAAAAAAATGGAATTCACACAACTTTAGATACATCAGGATATATATTTGATGAAAAAGTAAAAGAAATCTTAAAATACACTGATTTAGTTTTATTAGATATAAAATGTATTGATAAAAATGTATATAAAGATTTAACAAAAGTTGAACTTGAAAATACTTTAAAATTTTTAGATTATCTAAAAGAAAAAAATAAAAAAGTTTGGATAAGACATGTAATTGTTCCTACAATAACTGATAATGATAATTTATTAGAAACTCTTGCTAAATATTTGAAAGATTATAAAAATATTATTGAAAAAATAGAATTATTACCTTACCATACTTTAGGAGTTTTTAAATATCAAGAACTTAACATGGAATATCCATTAAAAGATATAGATGCACTTTCCAATGAAAGACTTTTAAATGCAAAAGAAATATTTAAGAAATATGGATTTTAATAATATATCTAAATATTAATAAAAGGTTGCTACTCATATTCATAACTTAAATAAAAATTTTTATGATTATGCTAATATAGACAACCTTTTTTATTTTATAAATATAACTTTATAAAATCTTCAATTTCAGATAGTTCTATAATCAATCTCTCAGAAGTTTTTCCAATATTTTTTCTTTTAACTTTCATTTTTCCTAAATATTTTGTATTTTCGCAATGAGTCCCTCCACACGGAATACAATAATCTAAACATTGCCAATATAATGCTTCCTTTTCTTCTCTATGTGGAAATGTAACTATTTTTAATCCCTCTTTAATAAGATTATTTGATTTTTCTTCAATTAATAATAATTCATCTTTTGAAAATTTATTTTCTGTTGCAAAGTCTAATCTCCCATAAGTTGAAGTTATTTTGGCTCCAACTATGGATTTTCTAATATCAGGACGAATAGTTTCTAAAACCATAAGTGCTAGATGTAATCCTGAATGATGTAAAGTTGTTTTAGCTCTTTTTTCTGTATCTATTTTTATTATAAAAGACTCTCCTATTTCTAAAGTTTTTAATATCTCTTTATCAATATGATGTACTATTAAATTTTCAACTTTTATACTAGGAAAATCCTCTAAAAAAATATTTCTTCCTTTTATTTTTGTAGTATTAAAAAATTCTATTTTTTCATTAGTTTTTTCTCTTATTAAATAACCAATATCCCCAATTTGTCCTCCCCCTTCAGGATAAGCAACAGTTTTATCAAATATAACCCCATCTTCATTTATTTCAGTTAATATCCCTTTACAAGAACTTAAAAATTGATTTTTATAAAATAATTTTTCTGTTTTCATTTTCTCTCCTTAAATTTCTATTTACAAAATTAATAAAAAAATATATTATATAACAGTATATAAACTGATATATAAAAATTTTAATAATTTATTATATAGAAGTCAATAAAATAACAAGAAAGTGTTATATCACAGTTAAGAGGTAATTTATGGAAAAAGATTTTAAATATATTGAATTGTATAAAAAATTAAAAGAAAAAATTGAGAAAAATGAATTAACAGAAAATAGTAAATTACCATCTATAAGATTTTTAGCTAAAAAATACAATCTTAATAATATTACTGTATTAAAAGCCTATAATTTATTAGAAAAAGATGGATACATAATTAAAAAACAAGGAGCTGGTATTTTTGTAAAACCAAAAGAATACATTTTTTATAATTCTCCTATTAAAAATTCAACAAACACTTTTAATCAAGGATTTAAAAAATTAGATAGTGATAATATTATTAATTTTATTAGTGGAAACCAAAATTTTAATATAGAAATCTACAATAAATTAAAAGAAATTCTTTTAAAACTTTCTAATTCTTTAGAGTATGATGTCTTTAATTATCAATTAACCGAAGGAAATGAAAAATTAAGAAAAATTATAAAAGATAAACTTTTAAAAAAAGATATTTATATTTCTATAAAAAATATTCAAATAATAAATGGAACACAGCAAGGTTTAGATTTAATTTTAAAATCCATAATCACTAAAAATCGAAATAAAATAATAGTTGGAGAACCTACTTATCATGGTGCATTGAATATTTTTAGAAATAATTGTAAAATTTTTACTGTTAAAATGGAAAAAGATGGATTTAATTTGGAGGAGTTAGAAAATATACTTATAAATGAAAAAATTTCTTTTATTTATACAATGACTGATTTAAGTTGTCCTATGGGAATTTCTTGGAGTGACGAAAAGAAAATTAAATTGTTAGAATTAGCTAAAAAATATAAAACTTATATTTTGGAGGATGATTTTTCATCAGAACTTTATTATAATAATTCTAAAAAAATATCTCTAAAAAGTTTAGATACAGAAAATAAATATGTTATTTATTTGAAATCTTATTCAAAAATTTTAAGCTCTGGTTTAAGATTAGCTTTTATGATTTTTCCAAATGAATTATCAGAAAAAATAAAAGGAGCTAAATTTATATCAGATATTTCTAGTTCTGGTTTAGAGCAATATATTTTATTAGAATTTTTAAAAGATAAATTTTTAGAACAACATATAAAAAACTTAAATAAAATTTATAAAGAGAGATATGAATATATAAAAAGCGAAATTAAGAAGATAGAAGAATTAGAAATAGAGTATGATATTGAAGGTGGTTTTTATATTTGGCTTAAACTAGATTCTAAAATTGACTACAATAAATTTTATTCTGAAACTAAAAAATTAGGTATATTATTATTACCTGCTTTTTATTTTTACTTAGACAATAAAAATCGTCCATATTTTAGATTGAGTTTTGCTTCTACTGATAAAGAAAAAATTTCTTTAGGATTTAAAGGAATAAAAGAAATTATAGAAAATTTAAATACAAAAAGAAAAAATACTCAATAAAGTATTTCTTCTTTCCGTAAAATTTATCAATAAGAATAAAATTAAATTTATATAGGCACATTAGTTTTTAAAAATTCATAAAAAAATAAACCTATTCCTATAAAAAATATTAATCCTAAAATTTCTATTAATTTTTTCATTATAATTTTTTGATAGATACTATAAAAATTTCTCTATCTAACCTCCTTAGAATATATTTAACTTTAATTATCATATCATTTACTTTTATTCTTTTCAATATTAAAAAATTTTTAAATAATAAAAGTAACTTTTTTTAATTAAACCATTCTAAAATTTTATATTTTAATTAAATTTTATACTAATTTACAAATATTTTTTTCATTTTGAAAAAAATATATAACTTTTTTAAAACTTTTCTCGTCATAATGTCAGATTGAAAGTTAAAAATAAAATAATTCTTTTTTGAAAGTTAAGAATTATTAAAAATGTATTTGCCTGTCTATGGAGGAGGTAAAATATGAACCCAAATATGTTTACAGAAAATTCTATACTAGCTTTAAATGAAGCTAGAAGTTTGGCTATAAAATATAGTCAACAAACAATTAAACCTGAAATTTTAGCCTTAGCACTTCTTACAAATAAAGAGGGACTAATTCCTAGAATTATTGAAAAAATGGGACTAAATACAGGTAATATTGTTAGAGAATTAGAAGGAGAAATTGATAGATTTCCAAAAGTTTCTGGTAATTCAGATGTAGGACTTGATATGGCAACAAATAAAGTTCTAATTGAAGCTGAAAATGAAATGAAAAAAATGGAAGACTCTTATATAAGTGTTGAACATATTTTCATTGCACTTTTAGAAGAAAGTAGAATTTTAAAAAGATTGATTGATTTAAAACAATTTAGAGAAACTGTAAAAGCTGTTAGAGGAAATCAAAAAGTAGATTCTCAAAATCCAGAAGCAAAATATGAAGTTCTTGAAAAATATGCTAGAGATTTAGTAGAGCTTGCCCGTGAAGGTAAAATTGACCCAATAATTGGTAGGGATACAGAAATAAGAAGAACTATTCAAATTATTTCAAGAAGAACAAAAAACAATCCTATCCTTATAGGAGAACCTGGTGTAGGTAAAACTGCTATTGCTGAAGGAATAGCTCAAAGAATTTTAAATGGTGATGTTCCTGAAAATCTAAAAAATAAAAAAATATTCTCACTTGATATGGGAGCTTTAATTGCTGGAGCTAAATATAGAGGAGAATTTGAAGAAAGATTAAAAGCAGTTCTTAAAGAAGTTGAGGAATCTCATGGAAACATAATTCTATTCATTGATGAAATTCATACTATTGTTGGAGCTGGTAAAACAGATGGAGCCATGGATGCTGGTAACTTATTAAAACCTATGCTTGCTAGAGGAGAGGTAAAAGTTATTGGAGCTACTACTATAGATGAATATAGAAAATATATTGAAAAAGACCCAGCTCTTGAAAGAAGATTCCAAATTGTTATGGTTGATGAACCAAGTGTTGAAGATACAATTTCAGTTCTTAGAGGACTTAAAGAAAAATATGAAGTTTATCATGGAATTAGAATAAGTGATGGGGCTATTGTATCAGCTGCTGTCCTAAGTGATAGATATATTTCTGATAGATTTTTACCAGATAAAGCTATTGACTTAATAGACGAAGCTGCTGCTATGATAAGAACAGAAATTGATTCTATGCCTAGTGAATTAGATGAACTTACAAGAAAATCTATGCAACTTGAAATTGAGAGAGAAGCTCTAAAAAAAGAAGATGATGATGCTTCTAAAGAAAGACTAATAGCTCTTGAAAAAGAATTAGCTGAAATTAATTCTAAAAAATCTGTTTTAAAATCTCAATGGGATGTAGAAAAACAAGGTGTAGAAAAAGTTAAAAAGCTTAAAGCTGATATTGATAAAACTAAACTAGAAATTGAAAAAGCTGAAAGAGATTATGATTTAAATAAATTAGCAGAATTAAAATATGGTAAACTTGCCACTCTTGAAAAACAATTAAAGACAGAACAAGAAGCTATCGAAAGTAAATTTAGTCATTCTTTATTAAAGTTGGAAGTAACTGATGAAGAAATTGCTGATATTGTTTCTAAATGGACAGGTATTCCTGTAAATAAATTAGTTGAAAGTGAAAAAGAAAAAATATTAAATCTTGAGAAATCTTTAAATGAAAGAGTTATGGGTCAAGAGGAAGCTGTAAAACTTGTAGCTGATACAATTTTAAGAGCTAGAGCTGGTTTAAAAGATAGTAGAAGACCTATTGGTTCATTTATCTTTTTAGGCCCTACTGGTGTAGGTAAAACTTATTTAGCTAAATCTCTTGCTTATAATTTATTTGATGATGAAGATAATATTGTAAGAATAGATATGAGTGAATATATGGATAAGTTTTCAGTAACTAGACTTATAGGAGCACCTCCAGGATATGTAGGATATGAAGAAGGTGGACAATTAACAGAAGCTGTAAGAAGAAAACCTTATTCTGTAATTCTATTTGATGAAATTGAAAAAGCTCATCCTGATGTATTTAATACGTTCTTGCAAATATTAGATGATGGTAGACTAACTGATGGACAAGGTAGATTAGTTGATTTTAAAAATACTTTAATTATTATGACATCTAATATAGGAAGTAATTTAATTTTGGAAGACCCTAATCTTTCTGAAGAAACAAAAGAAGCCGTTATGAAAATTATGAAGCAATCATTTAAACCTGAATTTTTAAATAGAATTGATGATATTATAATTTTCAAAAGCTTAGGTATTGAGTCTATAAGAAATATTGTAAAAGCTCTTTTAAATGATACTAAAAATAAATTAAAAGATAGATATATCACACTTAACTTTTCAGATGCTGTAATTGATTATTTAGCTAAAAATTCTTTTGACCCACAATATGGAGCAAGACCACTTAAAAGATTTATTCAAAAAGAGGTTGAAACTGAATTAGCTAAAAAAGTATTGGCTAATGAAATTAAAGATAAAAGTGAAGTTCTTGTAGATATTGAAAATGATAAAATAATTTTTAAAGTAAAATAAATAAAAAATTAAATCATTTATAGAAAATGGATGTTGGAATAGGCATCCATTTTTTATTAGATTATGTTATAATTTAATAAATAACAATCTTATTATTTTATTAATTTTAATGATTTAATATATCATTTATAAGATTTATATTTTATAAAAATGTATACTAAAATCAGGAGGTAGAAATTATGTTAAAAATACAAACTCTTTTGGAAAATGAGAATTCAAGAAATCATTCTCTCCTATCAGAACATGGACTTTCTTTTTTTATAACTATTGATGATAAAAAGCTTTTATTTGACTGTAGTGGGGGAGATAAATTTATAAAAAATGCTGAAAAATTAGGTATTAATTTAAATGAAGTAGATACAGTTATATTAAGCCATTCGCATTATGACCATTGTTGTGGATTTCTTGATTTGATAAAACATTTTAAAATTTTAAAACTTATAACAGGACATAATTTTTTCAATACTAAATATTCTTTTGATGGGGTAAAATACACATATTTAGGTTGTGGTTTTGATAAAAAATTGTTAGAAAAAAATACTATTGAACATATAGAGTGTGGGGATATTTTAAAGCTTCATAATAATATATTTTTAATTGGAAATTTTAACAGAAAATTTGATTTTGAAAAAAGTCCTGACAGATTTGTTATAGAGACAAATGAAAAATTTAGAAAAGATGATTTTGGAGATGAAATTTGCTTAGTAATAAATACAGAAAAAGGTCTAATTGTAATTACAGGTTGTTCACATCCTGGTATTTTAAACATACTTACTACTATACAACAAAGATTAAATAAAAATATATATGCTGTTTTTGGAGGTACTCATTTAGTTGAAGCTGATGAAATCCGTTGTTTAAAAACTATAGAAGAAATGGAAAAATTAAAAATAAATATTGTTGGATTTTCTCACTGTTCTGGAGAATTAATTTTAAATTTAATAAAAGAAAATAAAAATTTTGTAAGTTGTAGGTTAAATACTGGTGATATGATAAAAATTTAATATCAGTATATTTGTATACATATCGACAATATATAAAAATTATATATTGTCGATATTTTTTTTATATTTGAAAAAGGGTTTAAAATATTATAGTATTTATATAATTTTAAAATTTTACAATTGAAAGGGGAAGAAAAATATGACAGAAATAGTTAAAATTTCAAATGAATATTTTGAAGAAATAAATACTCTAAGAAAATATTTTCATGAAAATCCAGAATTAAGTAATAAAGAATTTAATACAACTAAAATTATTACTGAAAAATTATTAGAATACGGATTAGAAATAGAAAATATTGGTTTAAAAACAGGAGTAAGTGCTATTTTAAAAGGAAAGTATCCTGGTAAAACTGTAATTATCAGAGAAGATATAGATGCTCTTCCTATGCAGGAAAATACAGGATTAGATTATTCATCAAAAATAAATGGAGTATGTCATTCATGTGGACATGATTTACATATAGCCACTTCACTTCTTTGTGCTAAAGTATTAAAGAATTTTAAAGATGAATTACATGGAAATATAAGATTTTTATTTCAACCAGCTGAAGAAACAGCTGAAGGAGCAAGAGAGATGATTAAGTGTGGAGTTATGAATCTATCTCCAAAAGCAGATTGTATTATAGGAGTGCATACTTCACCTGATATTCCTGTTGGAATGGTAGGTATAAAAAAAGGACCTGCCAATGCTTCTTGTGATACTTTTAAAATAAAAGTTTTTGGAACTGGAGGACATGGAGCACATCCTTACAGATGTGTTGACCCTATAGTTATTGCTTCATATTTAGTAACTCAATTACAAACTATAGTTTCTAGAGAAACTCAAGCTGTATATCCTGCAGTAATAACAATTGGAATGATTCATGGAGGTACTGCTCCTAATATAATTCCATCAGAAGTTGAACTTCAAGGAAATATTCGTACTTTTAATGAAAAAGAAAGAGAAAAAATCTTAAATTCTGTTGAAAGAATTTCAAAAGGAGTTGCTGAAAGTATGAGAGGACATGCTGAAGTAGAAATAATGAGAGGAATTCCAGTTTTATTAAATGATAATGAAATTGCAGATATTTTAATAAAAGCCGTTTCTAAATCTCTTGGAAAAGATAAAATATTTAATATTGAACTTCCTTCTCCTGGGTCTGATGATTTTGCTTGTTTCCTAGAATTTTGTCCAGGAATGCAATTTAGAATAGGAACTGCTAATGATGACCCAAATTCAAGATGTGGATTACATAGTCCAAAAAATATTTTTGATAGTAGAGGATTTTTAGCTGGTGCTATAGCTATGTCACAATATGTAATAGAATATTTAAACAACAAATAATTTTTAGGAGGTAACTTATGAAAGAACAAAAAAAATTTCATTTTCCAGGTACATGTGCCTTATTATTTATGATAATTATTGTAGCCACAATTTTAACTTGGGTTATTCCTGCTGGAAAATTTGATACAGAAAAAGTTGGAAATATCACAAGAGTTATTCCAGGAACATTTCATTTTATAGAAAGAACTCCTCAAGGAATTTGGGCAGTTTTTAATGCTGTTGTTATTGGATTTTTTAAAGCTTCTAAATTAATGACTATGATAATGTTTGTAGGGGCTGCTATATATCTATTAGAAAAAACAAAAACAATAGAATTAGCTTTTACTAAATTGACTAAGAATAGAAGTATTAATGACTCATTTATTGTATTTTCTATTATGTTATTTATGACAATTGGTGGAGCAGCTGGAGTTTTTGCAAATCCAACAGTTGCTCTTATTCCTATTGGAATTTTATTGACAACTGCTATGGGATTAGATAAAGCTTCTGGATTTTTAATGGTTTATTTAGGAGCATATTCTGGATTTAATGTTGGTTGGGCAAATTCTTCAACATTAGCTGTAGCTCATCCTATTGCTGAATTACCTATTTTCTCTGGATTTAATGTAAGAGTTATCATACATATTATAAACTTTATATTTAATTTCATATTTGTTATGTGGTACATAAAATCTATTAGAAAAAATCCTAAAAATAGTTTAAATTATGAAGAAGGAATGAAAACAGAAGATTATATGGGAATACATATTGACGATAATCAAGAAAAAGAAGAATTTACATGGAAACACGCAATTTCTTTAGTAGCTACTTTAGTAGCAATTGCTATTATATTAATTGGAGCAACTAAATATGGGTGGAGTAATGACCATTTTTCTACTGTATTCTTTATGTTATCTCTATTTATAGGTTTAGTACATGGATTAGGGTTAAATGGTACTATTCAAATGTTCTTAAAAGGTTGTGCTAGTATGATTAATGCTGCTTTTATAGTTGGATTTGCAAATGGAATTTCTATTATATTAGCAGACGGAAATATACTAAATACTATTGTTTATGGATTATCAATTCCTATGGAAAAAATGGGAACTGTAATAGGAGCTAATTTTATGTTTATAGCAAATCTTATTATTAACTTATTTATTCCTTCTGGTTCTGGACAAGCAGCAGCAGTTATGCCTATAATGGTTCCAGTAGCTGACTTAGCTGGGATAACAAGACAAGTAGCCGTTCAAGCATTCCAATTTGGTGATGGTTTCTCTAACTGTATTTATCCAACTGCTGGAACATTAATGGGTTCTCTAGGAATAGCTGGAGTCGCTTGGAATAGATATGCAAAAAAATTCTTACCTCTTATAATAGTTCAAATCATATTCTCTTTTGTATGTTTGACAATTCTTCAATCAATTGGTTGGACTGGTTTATAAAATATCATTATAAGAAATGATTCCTAAAAATAAAGGAAGTATTGCTTCCTTTATTTTTGTATAAATCAGTATTTTAATTTAATTAAAAAATTTTGTTTAATACTTTTAAATTGTTAAAATATTTTTATAAAATAAAAAAATTATGGAGGATTAATTTATGAAAGATTTAAAAGAAAAATGTAAAATTGCTGTTGTTCAAGGGACTCCAGTATTATTTAACAAAGAAAAATGTATAGAAAAAATTATTAATTTCATTAAAGAAAGTTCTAAAAAAAATACTGAACTTATTGTTTTTCCTGAACTTTTTGTACCAGGGTATCCTTACGGGATGACTTTTGGTTTTACTGTTGGTAGTAGAAAAGAATTTGGAAGAAAAGATTGGAAGAAATATTATGATAATTCTATAGTTATTCCTGGTCCTGAAACTGATAAAATTGCTAAAACAGCAAAAAAATTTAATATGTATGTAAGTGTTGGGGTATCAGAAAGAGATTTAGAAACAGCAACACTTTATAATAGTAATATTATTTTTTCTCCAAATGGAGAAATTTTATCTGTACATAGAAAATTAAAACCAACAGGTAGTGAGAGAGTAGTTTGGGGAGATGCAAATAAAAATTATTTCCCTGTATGTAATACTCCTTGGGGGAATATAGGAAATTTAATTTGTTGGGAAAGTTATATGCCTTTAGCAAGGGTAGCTTTATATGAAAAAGGTGTGACTATATATATTTCTCCTAATACAAATGATAATGAAGAGTGGCAACATACTATAAAACATATTGCTATTGAAGGACATTGTTATTTTATAAATTCAAATATGTTTTTTAAAAAAGAAGATTATCCTAAAGATTTACTTTCAAAAGAAGAAATTGATAAATTAGATGATATAGTTTGTAGAGGAGGAAGTTGTATTGTAGACCCCTATGGACATTATGAAACAGAACCTATTTGGGACAAAGAAGAAATAATCTATGCTGAATTAGATATGGAAAAAGTTCCTATGAGTAGAATGGAGTTTGATGCTTGTGGACATTATTCAAGACCAGATGTTTTACAATTAAAAATTGATGATAAATAATATTCTTTTTAATTTTTGAATGTGGTATAATGTATACATAAATAATAAAAACTCTTGGAGGTGAGTTTTATGTATTTTATAATCACATTGTTAATTGGACTAATAGGAGCTAAAATAGCATTAAAATATAATATTCCTGCTGGGGCTATGATTGGTTCTCTTTTTGCTGTAGCTTTTTTTAATGTTCTAACTAATAAAGCAGACCTCCCTCAATCATATAAAATAATAACTCAAATTTCCACAGGAACTTTTATTGGAGCTAAAATAACAGCTCAAGATGTAAAAGGATTGAAGAAAATTTTTATTCCAAGTTTAATAATGGTTATTTTAATGGCATTTTTTAATTTTGGAATGGGATATTTTATATATAAAACAACAAATATAGATATTGTAACAGCTCTTTTTGCTACTTCTCCTGGTGGAATAGCTGATATAACAATAATTGCTTATGACTTTGGAGCTGAATCATCAAAAGTTGCTTTACTTCAAATGATTCGTTTGATATCTGTAGTAGGAATAATTCCAACACTTATAAAGATTTTATCAAAAAAATTTAAAAGAAGAGCTAATAGAAATTTAAATGAAAAAATTTTAGAAAAAGATTCTACAGAAAATAAAAAAATTTTTTCTAAAAAAGAAAATTTACAAAGAATTTTTTTAACTTTAAGTATAGGAACTCTTGGAGGAATATTAGGATATATTTTAAAAATTCCATCTGGAGCAATGACTTTATCTATGATTGTAATTGCTATTTACAATATAATTTTTGATAAAGCTTATATGCCTATAAAATTAAGACAACTTATACAAGTTTTAGCTGGAGCTTTAATAGGGGCTAAAATGACTATGAAAGATTTAGTAAGTTTAAAAGAGATATTTATTCCTGTTTTTATAGTTATAATAGGATTTTGTATAATGAATTTAGTTTTAGGAATTTTAATTTATAAAATTACTGATTTTGATGTTGAAACTTCTCTTTTTGCTGCTTCTCCTGGTGGAATGTCTGATATGTCTATAATTGCCAGTGAAATGGGAGCAGATACACCAAAAGTTGCTACAATGCAATTTTTTAGGCTTGTTACTGTTGTTGCTATATATCCAATATTAATAAGTTTTATAAAAAATTTATTTGTATAGTTTAAAAAAGAAATTGTAAAAAAATTTTAGTTAATTACTTAAAATTTTAATAACAATTTCTTTTTTTATATTTATTTTATAATCTTATTTTCTATAGATAAAATTTCTTAAGAATTATCTTTGAAAATATTATTAAATATTATATAATATATTTGTTGATGATAATTTAAAAATTAGGAAGTGAAATAATATGGATAAAGAGCAAATCTGTATAATAAAAAAAATTATAGCTGAACAATTAGATATAGATGAAATTGAAATAAAAAATACTTCTAATTTATTCGATGAATTAGGCGCTGATTCTTTTGATATAGCTAATATTATAAGTGAAATTGAAATAAAATTTGAAATATCTATTCCATATACAGAAGCTAAACATATTAGAAAAATGGATGAACTTTTAAATCATATCAATGATAAATTAAAAAAATTGGAGAAATAATGTTATTTAAAAGAGAAGAATTGCTTATAGGAAAAGAAAATTTAGATAAACTAAAAAATTCTCATGTACTAGTTTTTGGACTTGGAGGTGTTGGAGGATTTGTAGTAGAAGGTTTAGTAAGAGGAGGTATAGGTGAGTTAACAATTGTTGATTATGATACTGTTGACATTACTAATATAAATAGGCAAATAATAGCTACTACAAAAACTATAGGAAAATTAAAAACAGAACTTATTTATGAAAGAGCAAAATCAATTAATCCTAATATTAAAATAAATTCTATCAGTGAAAAATATTTAAAAGAAAATAAAGATATGTTTTTTCAAAATAAAAAATATGATTATATTGTAGATGCAATAGATATGGTTTCTTCAAAACTTAGTATAATTGAAGAAGCTAATAAATTAAATATCCCTATTATTTCTTCTATGGGAACAGGTAATAAATTAGACCCTTTAAAATTAGAAATTGCAGATATAAGTAAAACTTCTGTTTGTCCTTTAGCAAGAGTAATTAGAAAAGAGGTAAAAAATAGAGGAATAAAAAGACTTAAAGTTCTTTATTCTAAAGAAGAACCAAAAAAACCTTTAAATGAAGACAATAGTAGAGAAAAATCTGTCAATGTTGGAAGTATATCTTTTGTACCTTCTGTAGCTGGACTTATAATTGCTGGTGAAGTGATAAAAGATATTTGTAATATAAAATAATAAAATAAGAAAGGAAATTAAATATATGGAAAAAATAGGAATTTTTTATGGAACAACTTCTGGAAAAACAGAAGCAATAGCTGATGAAATAGATTTTAACTTAAGAAAACATGACCATGAAGTTTTTAATGTAGCTGATGGTATTGATGAGATTGAAAACTTTAAAAATCTTATTTTAATTACACCTACCTACGGAGTTGGAGAATTACAAAAAGATTGGGAAAATCACTCTTCCCAATTAAAAAATATAGATTTCTCTGGTAAAAAAGTGGCTCTTGTTGGACTTGGAAATCAATTTACTTTTGGAGAATCTTTTGTTGAAGGAATGAAAAAACTTTATGATATTGTTATAGAAAATCATGGAAAAGTTATTGGATTTACTTCTAATGAAGGGTATAAATATCAAGAAACTGAAGCTGTAATAGGAGATAAATTTGTTGGTCTTGCTTTAGATGAAACTAATCAAGATAATGAAACTCCTGAAAGAGTAAGTGCTTGGATTAAAGAAATTTTAAAAGAATTTTATTAGAATTTAATTTAAAAGGACTGTTGCATTTTATTAAACTGTTAAAAACAAATAAAATTTTCATAATTAAAAATATTTTGTGAAAACATATTTTATTTTTATAACAAAGAATTTGCAACAGTCACTTTTTTTATTTTAATAATTTATGATATAATTAAATATATTATTTTTAAATTTAGGGATGGAACTATGAAAAAAGAAAAAAGAATACAAGAGTTAAAAGAGTTAATAAAAAAATATAGTGATTACTACTATAATCAAAATGAAAGTCTTATTTCTGATGTTGAATTTGATAAGCTTTTAAAAGAATTAGAGGAACTTGAAGGTAAAAATCCTCAATTTAAAATGTTTGATTCTCCTACTATAAATGTTGGAGCAAGTGTAAAAAATACAAAATTTGCTAAAGTTACTCATAAAGAAAAAATGTTAAGTTTATCAAATAGCTATAACATTGGAGAAATAGAAGATTTTATAAATAGAGTAGATAAGCTTTTAGAAAATAATAAAAAACCTACTTATGTTTTAGAAGTAAAATTAGATGGTTTATCTATAAGTATAACTTATAAAAATGGAAAACTTGTACAGGGAGTTACAAGAGGAGATGGAATTATTGGAGAAGATGTTACAGAAAATATAATGGAAATCTCTAGTATTCCTAAAACTTTAAAAGAAAAAATTAATATTGAAGTAAGAGGAGAGATAGTTTTACCTATAAGTAAATTTTTAGAAATAAATGAAAAAAAATTAGCTCAAGGAGAAGAAATATTTGCAAATCCTAGAAATGCTGCAAGTGGTACTCTTCGTCAATTAGATTCAAAAATTGTAAAAGAAAGAGGTTTAGATTGTTATTTCTACTTTGTAGTTAATGGAGAACAATATGGTATTAAAACTCATAAAGAAGCTTTTGATTTTCTTGAAAAATTAGGATTAAAAACTACAAAAATTGCTGAAGTATTATCTACTTCAAAAGAAATTGATGAAAGAATAGAATACTGGAAAGATGCTAGAGAAAAATTAGATTATGAAACTGATGGAATGGTTTTAAAAGTTAATGAGATTGAATATTGGGATGTATTAGGAAATACAACTAAAAGTCCTAGATGGGCAATAGCTTATAAATTTCCTGCAAAACAAGTATCTACTAAACTTCTAGATATTACATGGCAAGTAGGAAGAACAGGAAAAATAACTCCAGTTGCTGAATTAGAAGAAGTAGAAGTTTCAGGAAGCCGTATAAAAAGAGCAAGTTTACATAATTTTGATGAAATAAAAAGAAAAGACATAAGGATTGGAGATAAGGTCTTTATAGAAAAAGCAGCTGAAATAATACCACAAGTTGTAAAATCTATAAAAAAATTAAGAGATGGTAGTGAAAAAATAATTACTGCTCCAACTAATTGCCCTGTATGTGATTCTTTATTAGAAAAAGAAGAGGGTTTAGTTGATTTAAAATGTTCTAATCATAATTGTCCTGCCAAAGTTCAAGGAAAATTTGAATATTTTGTTTCAAGAGATGGAATGAATATAGTTGGGCTTGGTCAAAAAATAGTTGAAAGATTTATTGATTTGGGATATTTAAATGATATAACAGATATTTATATGCTTTATACTCATAAAGAAGAGATAGAAAAACTTGAAAAAATGGGTAAAAAAAGTGTAGAAAATCTTTTAAATTCTATTGAAGAAAGTAAAACCAGAGATTATTCAAAAGTTTTATACTCATTAGGAATTCCAGAGGTTGGAAAATTTATGGGAAATCTTTTAGCTGAAGTGAGTAAAGATATAGATACTCTTATAAATATGACAAAAGAGGAACTTTTAAGTATAAATGGAGTTGGTGATAAAGTTGCTGATTCAATTATTAATTTCTTTAAAAATGAAAAGAATATAGAGATAATTAATAAATTAAAAGAATATGGATTAAACTTTTCTTTAGGAAATCAGTCTAAGGTAGAGAAGAAGGTTTTTGAAGGAAAAACATTTTTAGTTACAGGAAAACTTGTAAAATTTACTAGAAATGGAATAAAAGAGGAAATTGAAAAATTTGGTGGAAAAAACTTATCTGCTGTAAGTAAAAATTTAGATTATTTAATAGTTGGAGAAAATGCTGGTAGTAAATTGGCTAAAGCTACTGAGTTAGGAACTGTTAAAATCATAACTGAAGAAGAGTTTTTTGAGATTGTAAATAATAAATAATTAAGTGTTATTTGACTATTGTTTAATAGTATGATATATTAAAGTGTATAAAAAATGAAGATATGGAGAGGAATGAAATGATAAGTAGTTTACTAAAAATGATTTTTGGTACTAAAAATGACAGAGAAGTAAAAAGAATACAAAAAAAAGTAAAAGAAATCAATGCCTTAGAACCAGAAATTTCAAAATTATCTGATGAAGAATTAAAAGCTAAAACAGTTGAATTTAAAGAAAGATTATCTAAGGGAGAAACTTTAGATGATATATTAGTAGAAGCTTTTGCTGTAGTTAGAGAAGCATCTATAAGAGTTTTAGGAATGAGACATTATGATGTACAATTAATTGGAGGAATTGTACTTCATGAAGGAAAAATTACAGAGATGAAAACAGGGGAAGGAAAAACATTAGTTGCTACAGCTCCTGTATATTTAAATGCTCTTACTGGAAAAGGAGTTCATATTATCACTGTAAACGACTACCTTGCAAAAAGAGATAAGGAACAAATGGGTAGAGTTTATGAATTTTTGGGACTTACTACTGGAGTTATATTAAATGGGATGTTAAATGATGAAAGAAAAGAAGCATACTTATGTGATATTACTTATGGTACTAACTCTGAATTTGGTTTTGACTATTTAAGAGATAATATGGTTAAAAAATTAGAAGATAAAGTACAAAGACCTTTAAATTATTGTATAGTTGACGAGGTTGACTCAATTTTAATTGACGAGGCTAGAACTCCATTAATTATATCTGGGGCAGCTGAAAATACTGCAAAACTTTATAAAACTTTCTATACTGTAGCTACTTACTTAGAGAGAAGTAGAGAAACAGAAAAAATAACAGATATTAAAAAGAAAAAAGAAATGAATATTCCTGATGAAGTATGGAAAGATTATGAAGTAGATGAAAAAGCAAAAAATATTGTTCTTACAGAAAAAGGTGTTAAAAAAGTTGAAAAAATGCTTAATATAGAAAACTTATATGCACCAGAAACAATAGAGTTAACTCACTATTTAATGCAATGTTTAAAAGCAAAAGAATTATTTGAAAGAGATAAAGATTATTTAATAAGAGAAAATGAAGTTATAATTATAGATGAATTCACAGGAAGAGCTTTAGAAGGAAGAAGATATTCTGATGGATTACATCAAGCTATTGAAGCAAAAGAGGGAGTTAAAATAGCTGGTGAAAACCAAACTTTGGCTTCTATCACTTTACAAAACTACTTTAGAATGTATGAAAAATTATCTGGTATGACAGGTACAGCTGAAACTGAAGCTCCTGAATTTGTATTTATTTATGGATTAGAAGTTGTAGTTATCCCTACAAATAAACCTGTTATCAGAAAAGACAATGGTGATATAATCTATAAAACTCATGAAGAAAAAATAGAAGCTATTGTTGAAAAAATAAAAGAACTTTATACAAAAGGACAACCTGTATTAGTTGGTACTATAACTATTCAAGGTTCTGAATTATTATCAAATGAATTGAAAAAATTAAATATTCCTCACAATGTATTAAACGCTAAATTCCATGAAAAAGAAGCTGAAATAGTTGCTCAAGCTGGAAGATATAAAGCTGTTACTATTGCTACAAATATGGCTGGAAGAGGAACTGACATAATGCTTGGAGGAAATCCAGAATTTATGGCTAAAAAAGAAGCTAATTCTTCAGAAGAATATACTCAATTATTAGAAAAATATAAAGTACAATGTGAAGAGGAAAAAGAAAAAGTAAGAGAATTAGGTGGATTATTTATCCTTGGAACTGAAAGACATGAGTCTAGAAGAATTGATAATCAATTAAGAGGGCGTTCTGGAAGACAAGGAGACCCTGGAGAATCTCAATTCTATTTATCATTAGAAGATGACTTAATGAAATTATTTGGTTCTGACAGAGTTAAATCTGTTATGGAAAGATTAGGAATTCCTAAAGGTGAACCAATAACACATAGAATGATTACTAAAGCTATTGAAAATGCTCAAAAGAAAGTTGAGTCTAGAAACTTTGGAATCAGAAAATCATTACTTGAATTTGATGATGTTATGAATAAACAAAGAGAAGCAATATATGCTAGTAGAAATGAAGCTCTTTCTAAAGATGATTTAAAAGAAACTATAATTTCAATGTTAAGTGGTACTATTCATTCTGCAGTTATAGAAAGATTTGTTGGAGAATTTAAAGAAGAATGGGATGTAAAAGGACTTTCTGAATTCTTAGAAGAAAAATATGATTATATAATTGAAGATTTAGAAGATTATAAATCTTATGGAATAGAAGAATATGCTGAAAAGTTATCTAGCATTATTGCTGAAAAATATAAAGCTAAGGAAGAAGAAATTGGTTCAGATTTAATGAGACAAATTGAAAAATATGTTTTATTAGAAGTTGTTGATAACAGATGGAGAGAACATTTAAAAGCATTAGATGGATTAAGAGAAGGTATATACTTAAGGTCTTATGGTCAAAGAGACCCTATTGTAGAATATAAATTACTTTCTGGTGAATTATATGGAAAAATGTTAGAAACAATAAAAACTGAAACAACTTCATATATGTTTAAAGTAATGGTAAGAACTCCAGAAGAGGTTGAAACAGAAGAAACTAACATAATAGAAGAAAAAGATGAAGTAAATGTTGGAGGACCTGATAATCCAGATGCTCCTTGCTCTTGTGGAAGTGGAAAACCTTATAAAAAATGTTGTGGTAGATAAATAAAAAGGTATGGTGATAATTATGAAAAAAATTTTAATAGTTGCATCTCTTTTAGTTCTTGGAGCTTGTAGTTCATTAAAAAAAGAACCTAAAACTATTACTAACGAAGAGATAAAAAATTGGGATAAAACTATTGCAAAAATTGTTGTAGATAGTGCTTATATTCCAGATGAATATGGTAATGAAGACCCTATTTATTACTTAAGAAAAACTGGAAAAATGTCTGAAAAAGATTTCCAATTTTTAAGTACATTAAATACTAAAAATGAATTTAATGAAGAAGAAATTGAAAAATTTACAAAATTATTAGATAAATATCCTTCAAAAATAGATAGAAAATTCTTTTTAGAAGATACAAATATAAAAAATCCAAAAGCTTTAGTTGATAAAATGGTTAACGAATCTCGTTTAAGAATGGCAAATCCTTCAAACCATATATCATCTAGAGTTGCTACTGAAGAAGAATGGGAACAAATAGTAGCTTTTTCTAAAAAAGATGATTTAAATGAAAAAGATGTAAAAAAATTAAGAAAATTATTAAATAATTTTATAAAAAGAAAAGAATTCTTTGATGAAAGAAGTTGGTATGGAGCAGAAATTTCTAGTAGATTAGAATATATTGTAGAAAAATCTAAATCAGATGTTTTAAGCAAAAAAGAACTTAACAATATCAATGCTAAAGCTTTATATATAGCTTATCCTGATTATTTATCTCCATTGGATAGATGGAAAGATTAGAAAATTTGGCGTCTTAAATGACGCCTTTTTTTATAAAAAATCTATAAATGACTTTTAAAATTTGATAAAAAATGGTAAAATCTAGTATAAACATATAATTAATATATAAAAATATTTAGGAGGAGAATAAATGATTATAGTTACAGGAGCTGCAGGATTTATTGGTAGTGCATTTATATGGAAACTAAATGAAATGGGAATAAATGACATCATTGCTGTGGACAAAATGAGAACAGAAGATAAATGGCTAAATTTAAGAAAAAGAGATTATGCTGACTGGGTTGATAGGGATAATCTTTTTGATTGGTTATCTATTCCAGAAAATGCAAACAAAATCACAGGAGTTGTTCATTTAGGAGCTTGTTCAGCTACAACTGAAAAAGATGGAGATTATTTAATGAGTAACAACTATGGTTACACAAAAAAACTTTGGGAATTTTGCTCTAAACAAAATATTAATTTTGTAAATGCTTCTTCTGCTGCTACTTATGGAGCTGGAGAATTAGGATATAATGATGATATAACTGTAGAAGAATTTAAGAAACTAATGCCTTTAAATAAGTATGGATATTCTAAAAAAATATTTGATGATTGGTCATTTAAACAAATTAAAACTCCAAAACAATGGATAAGCTGTAAATTCTTTAATGTTTATGGTCCACAAGAATATCATAAAGGAAGAATGGCATCAATGGTTTTCCATACTTTCAATCAATATAAAGCAAATGGTGGAGTAAAACTTTTCAAATCACATAAAGAGGGATTTGAAGATGGAGGGCAATTAAGAGATTTTGTTTATATAAAAGATGTTGTTGATGTTTTATATTTCTTTTTAACTGAAAAAGTTGAATCAGGAGTATATAATTTAGGTACAGGAGAAGCTAGAAGCTTTAGAGACTTATCTATGGCTACTATGGAAGCTGCTGCTGGAAAAAAATTAAATGAAAAAGATGTGATTGAATATGTTCCTATGCCTGAAGACTTAAGAGGAAAATATCAATATTATACAAAAGCTGAGATGAATAAATTAAAAAGAGCTGGATATACAAAAAAATTCCATTCTTTAGAAGAGGGAGTTTATGATTATGTAGTAAATTATCTAGCTAAAGAAGATTCTTATCTATAGGAGGAATGATGAATCCATACTTATTAGTTGTTATACTTGGAATAGTAGAAGGAATTACAGAATTTTTACCTGTAAGTAGTACAGGACATATGATTTTAGTAGAAAATTTTATTAACAGTCCTTATGTTACAAAAGGTTTTATGGATAATTTTCTCATTATAGTTCAACTAGGAGCAATTTTATCAGTTGTTTTATATTTTTGGAAAGATATACATCCATTTGTAAAAAGTAAAGAAATCTTTGTAGAAAGACTAAATCTTTGGAGTAAAATTATTGTAGGAGTTTTACCAGCAGCAATATTGGGACTTTTATTTGATGATTATATAACAGAATTCTTTTTAGGAAATACTAAAATAGTTGCTACAACTTTAATTATCTATGGAATAATATTTTGTTTTATAGAAGATAAAATAAAAAGAGTTAAAGTAATTGACAACATAAAAAACATTCCCTATTCTTTGGCAATTATAATTGGTTTTTTTCAATGTCTTGCTATGATTCCAGGAACTTCACGTTCTGGAGCTACTATAATAGGTTCTTTATTATTAGGTTTAAGTAAAGGAGTAGCTGCTGAATTTTCATTTTTCTTAGCTATACCAACTATGATAGGAGCTACACTTTTAAAGTTAATAAAAAATGGAGTAAACTTTACTCCTCTTGAATGGCAATTATTAGGAATAGGATTTTTTATTTCTTTTATAGTTGCATTTGGAATTATAAAATGGTTTATGGGATATATAAAAACTAGAACTTTTAAATTATTTGGAATTTATAGAATAGTTTTAGGAATATTAGTTTTATTATTTTTAAACTAATATAAAAGTTTTTATGAAAGGAGATTCTATGAATAAAGCAACTTTTTTAGAAATGATTGCTAAAGGAAGGACATATAAAGTAACCGATATACATTTAATAGTAGATGACTTCCCTGTTTTTAGGGTAAATGACAGATTATACAGATTTGAAGAATATCCCCCTGTAAGAAAAGAAAATTTAGAAATTCTTGTTTCTGAAATATTAACAGATAAAGAAAAGGAAATCTTAAATAAAAAGAAAGAATTAGATTTTTCTTTCAAAGATTTAGGTGGAAATTGTAGGATAAATATATTTTATGAAAGAGAAAATTTAGCTTTTGCTATTAGAATAGTTAACAAAGAGCCTTTAGCATTAGAAGAATTAAATTTAAGTGCTAAAATAAATGATTTTTATGAAGATACAAATGGACTTATTGTAGTATGTGGAAAAAGTAGTAGTGGAAAAACTAGTACTGTAGCAGCTATGATTGAAAAATATAATAGGGAAAAAGCTTATAATATTATAACTATAGAAGATCCTATTGAATATATTTATAAAAATCAAAAAAGTATCATAAGACAAAGAGAAGTTGGTAGAGATGTAAAATCATACACTGATGGAATCAAATCAGCACTTCGCCAAAATGCTGATGTAATAATGTTAGGAGAATTAAAAGATACTGAAAGTATTGAGATGGCTTTACTTGCTGCTGAGACTGGTCACATTGTATTAGCTACTTTACATTCTAATGGTATAATTGATTCTATTGATAAAATTATTGGTATGTTCAATGAAGATAGAAAAGATTATATTCAAAGACTTGTAGCTTCTAATTTAATTGGAGTTATACATCAAGAATTTACAGAGGGTGTTGATGGAGAGGAAAAAATAAAAGTACCTATTTGTGAGATAATGTATACAAACAGTGGTATTCAAAATCTTATAAAAACTGGTAAAATTTCACAGATTTCTTCTTTCTTAGATGTTAGTGGAAGAAAAGGAATATTAAATAAGCAAGAATCTATAAAGGAATTATATAGAGGAAAAAAATTAACACCTGAGCAATTTGAAAAAGAGATAAAATCTTTAAGAAAGTTTTAATATTTTAGGAGATAAATGAAAATAGAGTTAGATTTTACAGTAAAAGAAAATACTGTACAGGATTTTAAAAAAGTTTTATTACCAGATGTAGATATAGATATATTAAAAGCTAAAACTTTAGAGGAAACTAAAGAAAAAATATCTATTGAATTATCTGCTAATGGTAGAAAAAAAATATTTACTTTAAAAAATTATACTGATAAAATGGTTGACCAAAAAACTGTTATGTTAAAAGCTGGAATGCTTTTATTATTTGATAAAGTTTATCCATGGGGAGCTTTAGTAGGTGTTAGACCTACTAAACTCATCAGAAGATATTTAGTCATGGGATATTCTTATGAAGAAATTGATGTAATTTTAGATAAACTTTATTTTGTTTTTCCTGAAAAGAGAAAATTGCTTTTAGATGTAGTAAAAAAAGAAAATGAATATTTAAACCCTAATAGTATAAATATGTATGTTGGAATTCCATATTGTCCTACTAGATGTAAATATTGTTCTTTCGCATCTTATGAAATTAATAGTAAACTAGGAAATTTTTACAATGAATTTGTAGATACACTAATAGAAGAAATAAAATTAACTGGAGAGATTCTAAAAAATAAAAATTCTAAAATAGAATCTCTTTATTTTGGTGGTGGTACTCCTAGTATTTTAACTGAAAAAGATTTAGTAAGAGTTATTGAAGCTCTTTATAAAAATATTGATTTAACTCATCTTAGAGAATTCACCTTTGAAGCTGGAAGAGAAGATACTCTTAATAAAGAAAAATTACAGATTTTAAAAAAATTGGGAGTAGATAGAATAAGTCTTAACCCTCAAACTTTTAATGAAAATATTTTAAAAAATTTAAATAGAAATTTTGATAAAAAACATTTTGATGAAATGTTTGCAGAAATTAAAAAACTTGGCTTTGTGGTTAATATGGACTTTATAATTGGACTTCCTGGAGAAAATATTGAGGATATATTAAGAACTTTTGATGAGGTTAGAAAATATCCTATTGATAATCTAACTATACATTTCTTAGCAGTAAAAAATGGTTCTAATTTAATAAAGGATAAATATAAAATAACAGAAATAGAAAGTCAAAAAATAGAAGAAAAGATAAAAGAAGTTATAGAAGAAAAAAATATGAATCCTTATTATCTTTATAGGCAGAAAAATAGTATGAATTGGGGAGAAAATGTAGGATACTCTGTTGAAGGAAAAGAATCTATATTCAATATTGAAATGATAGAAGAAAATCAATCTACCATTGCACTAGGTGGAGGAGCCATAAGTAAAAAAGTTAAATACATAGATGAAACTAGAGTATCTATTGAAAGATATATTAATCCAAAAGACCCATATATGTATATTTGTGAAATGAAAGATAGAATGAAACAAAAAGAGGAATTTTTCTCAAGTTTGTAGGAGGAAATTATGATAAAAAAGATAATTTTTTCTATGATATTTTTTATTATGAGTTTTCTAAGTTTTTCATTAGAAACAGAATACAAAGTAATTTATAGTGATAATAATTTTGGAAAATTGGATATTAATAAAGTTACTCAAGAAGAGATGCTTAAAGCTGGTGTTGCTCCTAGTTATGTTTCTAAAATAATAAATTTTAGAGATATAAAAGGAGGAATAGAATCTATTGAGGAATTAGATAGAATTAATGGAATTGGTAAAAAAACTTGTGAAAAATTAGAAAAATATTTTTTTATCAAAGAAAATTATCAAATAAATCCTTTAGAGATAAATAAAGCAGATGAAACAACTCTTGTTTATTATGGATTTTCTAAAAAAGAAATAAAATCTATATTGAAATACAGAGAAGAAAATAGAAGAATAGATGGAAATATTCAGTTAAAGAAACTTATTTCACAAAAAAATTATGAAAAATACAAAGATTTAATTAAATATGATATATTTTAGGAGGAAAAATTGAAAAGTAGAATAATAAGAGGAGTTAGTAAAAATGCTAGATTTTTTGTTGTAAACTCTACAGATGTTGTTCAAAAAGCTTTGGATATTCACCACTGTAGTCCTACATCAATAGCAGCTTTTGGAAGACTTTTAACAGCTGGACTTATAATGGGAGCTTCTTTAAAAGGAGATGATTTATTATCTCTTATAACTCATACAGATGGTCCTGTAAATAATATGGTTGTAACTGCAAATGCTAAAGGGCAAATAAAAGGTTACCTTTCAAATCCACAGAAAGATTTACCATTAAAAGCTATTACTGGGCAACCTGATATAGAAAATCTAATTGGAAAAGGAAGTCTTAGAGTTATAAAAGATATGGGATTAAAAGAACCTTATGTGGGACTTTCTGAAATTCAAAAGGGAGATATAAAATCAGATATGGAATATTACTATGAAACATCTGAGCAAACTCCAACTATAATGGAATTAGGAATAAAATTATCAGAAGATAAAAAAACAGTTAAATTTGCTGGTGGATATATGATTCAATTATTTCCTGGAGCAGATAAAAAATTTATTGCTTCTATTATAGAAAAAATGGATGCAATTAGAAGTGTTACAGAATTATTTGAAGGTGGAATGGACTTAGAAAGAATCGTAAAACTTCTATATGAAGATATGTCTGATGAAAAATTAGAAAGAGTTGTAGAAGATTATGAAATATTAGAGGAGAGAGAAGTTTCATATTACTGTGATTGTAATAAAGATAAATATTACAGAGGACTTATAACTTTAGGTAAAAAAGAAATTCTTTCATTATTAGAAGAGCTTGATGGAGTTATTGAAACTCAATGTCAATTCTGTGAAAAGAAATATCAATTTACTAAAGAAGATTTTAAAGATTTATTTGAAGATAAATAATAATTGACATTATATAAAAAATATAGTATCATACTAAAATGAAAAAACATTGCTGAAAGACCCTTAAAATGAGCCTGTTGCAGTGCAAGGATAAATTAACCGTTTTGAGAGGTTTTTCTCAAACGGTTTTTTTTATCAAGTTATTTTAGGAGGGATAATGTACTCATTTTATAATCCAATAGAAGCTATTGAAGTTATTGGAAGAACTAATCTAAAAAGAGCTCAAGAGGAAAAAAACAAAATTTTACTAACAGGAATTTTAGGAGGAATGTTTATTTCTTTAGCTGGAATTGGACAACTTACTATATTACAAAATATTAATCCTCAAAATGAAACTATGATAAAGTTTTTAGGAGCAGCTATATTTCCTGTTGGTTTATTACTTTGTTTATTATTAGGAGGAACTTTATTTACAGGAAATTCACTAATAATTTTAAATCTGATTAACAAGGAAATTGGATTAAAAGAGGTTGTGAGAAATTTATCTATCACTTGGATAGGAAATTTTATAGGTGGTGGAGTTGTAGCTTCTATAAGTTATTTTGCTGGAATTTTTAAAACTTTGCCTATGCAAGCTGCGTCTATAAATATAGCAATGACTAAATTAAGTTTAAATACTTATGAATGTATATTAAGTGGTTTTTTATGTAATATATTAGTTATTGCTGGAATTTGGTTATCTACATCATCAAAAGATTCTAGTGGAAAAATTTATGGTTGTTGGTTTCCAATTATGTTATTTGTTATAAGTGGTTATCAACATGTTGTAGCAAATATGTTTTTTATAACTATAGCAAAGTTAATTTCTCCAGAAAATATAAATTTTTTACAAGTTTTATTAAGTCACTTTCTACCTGTTACTGTAGGAAATTTTTTATCAGGAGGAATTTTCTTCCCAATTGTTTTTCATTATTTATATGTTCATAGAAAATAAAAGGATAAGGGAAATTTATGAGAAAAAAAGTCTTGAATATATTTTTGGTTTTTGGATTTATTTTTATACTAAATGGTTGTACTGTATTGGATAATTATTTAGGAAAGAAAAATATAAAAAGTGCTACTGAAATATATAATGAAGAGGGCATTACTTTAAAGGGAGTTGAAAAATTAGTTGATGGCTTAGAAAATGTACCACATTCTTTAGAGGGAACAACTCTTTTTAATGTACAATACTCAAAAATAATAGCTGATAAAAATAATGTTATGAAAAAATCTAATCTTTCTTTTGAAGATATTGAAAAATTAAAATTATATGTATTTTCAAATGAAGAGGCAAAAAAATTATCTCTAAAAAATAAAAGTATAATTTATGATAGCAAAGATTACAATAAAGATAAAAATATAGTTATAAAAAAAATTGAAAATTTTATACTTGCTGAAAAAACAGATTTTTATTCAAGAGATATGAAAATAAAAAAGATAGAAGAATATCAAAAATTTTTAGAGTATGTACCTAGTAATAAAATTTTTGAAAAAAAAGTTACTTTAGAAAAAGAGGTCACTATTGAAATAGGTCTTTTAACTGATAATTTTGGTTTTGATACTATTTCTAACATAGTTAGAGATGAGGTAAATAAAATCTCTAATAGAAATTTTAATTTATTACTAGATAAATATATTTATTTTAAGGGGGCCAGTAGATTTTATAACTCTCTAAACACAGATTATATAATTGAAATGAGCATTACAAGAACAAATATATTCCCCTTCTCTATAACTACTGAAGAAAGAGATGGAAAAACAATAATTATAAAAGAAAATAGAATTTCTGTAGATGGATATTTTAATCTTTTTAAAGTTTCTGATAGAAAGCTATTAAATAGAAGACATTTTTCTTTTGACACTGATTATATAGTTCGGACTATAAAAGGAAATGGAAATGTAATTTTTGAAAATGAAAGACAAATTATAGAAGATGAAATAAGAAGAAAATTTGACCTATTTTTCTTAGATGATATACGAACTCTTGTAAGAACTACAAAATTTTAAAATAAAAAAGGGAGATTACACTCCCTTTTTTTCTTTTAATTTAGAATATATCATTGTTCCTGCACCAGAAAGAAGTCTTTCTCTTATTTCTTCATCTGTAGGATTTATATATCCTGTAGCAATTAGAGTAGAATATCCATGAGCAAATATCCAACAATCCATTAAAAGGTCTTCTTTAAACTCTGTAGGTAATCCTTCAAATCTCTCATCTTTTTCTATTTCTTCTCTAGTAGCATTTCTAAATCTTCTTATTAAATCTGTAAAAGATTGCTCTCTTAAAAATATAGATGTGAAAAGTTCTTTATTTTCTCTAGCAAATACACAAATTCCCATACCAATATTAAGATATGTAAATTCAGTAAATGGTTTTTTTATATATTCCATAAATCTATTTTTAGCTACTGAAATTAACTCTTCTTTTAACTCATCAATAGAACCATAATTTGAATAGATAGGAGCTGGTGAAGCTTTTAATTCTTTTGCAAGATTTCTAGCTGTAATGAAATCTAAACCATGTTTTTCAAACATCTCAAAAGCTTTATCAAATACAATCTCTTTTCTAAAAACAACTTTTTTTGGCATAGCCAACCCTCCAAAAACTTATTACATGATTATTATAATACTACATTTTTATAAAAAAGTAAACAAATTTTTTTGCTTTTTTTAAGATAAAATTTTATTTAGTCATTAAAAAGATGAGGTAATTAACCTCATCTAAATAATTTTTTATAAAATTAGAATTTTTTTACGAAGTTAAATCCTATACTTCTTATATCTTTTTCATATTTAATTCCATTAAATGTAGTAGAATCATAGAAGTAGTGGCTATAACCTATTGTCCATTCTGTATTTTCATCTTGTTTAATTTTAAATCCTGTTCCAAGCATTATAGAACCTATTGAATATTCTGTAGCTGCATATGTAGTTTCTTTTGCTCCTGTATCAGCATAGTTAATTCCTGCTAACCAAGATACTTTATCATTTAATTTATATTCAGAACCTAAAGAAATTTCCCATCCATTGTCATAAGCATATCTTCCAGGATTAGTTCCAACTCTATCCATTTTTGCGTCTTTATTGAAATAGTAGTTTCCTCCAATAAATGCTGTCCAATCATCAGTTACTTTATATGAAGCTCCTAAAGCCATTAAAGCTGGTAAATCTCTTCTAGTTTTTAATCCATCAGCATAAACAGGATAAATTCCTAATAATCCTCCTGAAATACTGTAATCTTCTCCTAAAACTAAAGTATCATCATTTATAGTTGCATCAGTTTTAAAATCTAATTTTACTCTACTATCATATCTAAAACCAATATTTAATCTATCATTAGCAGTATAGTTTAAACCTAATTGAACTCCTACACCAAAGGCTGTTCTTTCAGAATCTATTGATGCTTTTTTTCCAGCTCCTAATATAGGAAAATTAGTATTTGTAGTAGTATTTGCTTCTAAAGTTCTTAATCCATAAACTGCTCTTAATCCTAATGACATTGATAATTTTTCATTTACATTCCAAGCTTTACCAATAGTTGTTTGAGCATATTGATTTGAACCTTTTATATTAGTTCCATCTAACATTCCATTCATCCCTGCTGGTAAAGGAATACTATTTTTATATTCTAAAGAAGCTCCTCCAGCTACTGCACCAAAAGTCCAGAATAAAGCTCCATCATCAGTTTTTTTATAAACAGCAAAGTTAGGAATTGGAGATGATAAATCTGAATCAAATTCTTTTCCATTTTGAGTCATTGATTGGTCTCCAAAAGCATATTGAAGCCCACCAGTGAAATATGTTCCATTTTCTAATCTCATTAATCCTGCTGGGTTGAAGTTAACAGTTGTTCCATAGTTAATTGCTCCTTGTTGAGCTGGGTTTGCTCCATACTCAGCTGTATAATTTTGTACATGGTCTATTGAAGCACCAAAAGCTGTTGCACTAATTAATAAAGATGCTATAGTTAATTTTTTTAAAATCATTTCTATATTTCCTCCATAAAATAACATTCGTAATCGTACATATATAATATAACATATGTTTCTATAAAAAATCAAGAAAAATTTTTTTAAATTCAAAAATATTTTTAATTTTTTCTTATTATTAAATAAAAAAATATATCTAACAAAGTTAGATATATTCCCTATAAATAAAATTATTAAATTTTTTTTCTAAAATTATTTTATAATCTTTAAAATTAATCTTTGGAAAATAGGTGTCTCCTAAAAAATCTCCATCAATATGAGAGATACAAAGTTTATGAAAATTTTTCTTTTGAATAAACTCATTATATATACTTCCACCACCGATTATATAAATGTCTTTATCATAATTATTTTTAAAATTAATTTTTTTATAAAATTCTAGTCCATCTTCAATATTAGAAAAAACTATAATTTTATTTAATAAATCTTCAAATTTATAAATTTTATTTTCTTCTATTTTAAAATCTGAATTTAAACTTTTACTTATAACTATATTTACTCTATTAGGTAATGGTTTTCCTATACTCTCAAAGGTTTTTCTTCCCATAAGTAAAAAATTATCAGTAGTTTTTTCTTTAAAAAGTTTCAAATCTTCTGGAATATTCCAAGGAATTTTATTTCTGTTTCCAATAAGATAATTTTTATCTATTGCAACAATAATATTTATCATATTATTCTCCAAAATTAAAATCAGTTTGTCTTAAAGCTTCATATAATATAATTGCTGCTGAGTTTGAAAGATTTAAAGAACGTCCCATTTCTATCATAGGAATAGTTATACATTTATCAGGATTAGCTTCTAAAATCTCTTTTGGTAATCCTCTTGACTCTGGTCCAAATATTATAAAATCATTTTCTTTAAACTTTACATCACAATATCTATTTTTACATTTTGTAGTTGCATAGTAGAAATTACCATCAGGATTTCCTTTTAAAAAATCCTCATAACTATCCCACTCTTTAATTTTTACTAAATGCCAATAATCAAGCCCTGCCCTTTTAACATTTTTTTCATCTAAAGAAAATCCTAAAGGTTTTATAAGATGAAGAGTAGAGTTTGTAAGTACACAAGAACGTCCAATATTCCCTGTATTGTAAGGAATTTCTGGTTCATATAAAACTATATTCATATATCCTCCTAAAATTAATTGTTTTATTATTTTTACATTACATTTTATCATATTTTTTAAATAATATCATTAAATTTTCTAAATTTATACTAATAAATAATTTACAAAAAATAAAAAAGGTGCTGTATTTTATAGATTGTTAATAATAAATAAAATTTACAACACCTTATTATTAAAAATTAATTTTTATCCTATACTTCCAAATATCATACCAAGAATTAATACTAAAGCTGTTCCAGGTACAAATATATATTTTCCAATAGTTAAGACATATTTTCCTTTTTTAGAGTGAGCTCCTTTATCTATTTCAGCTATAATTTTTTGATTATCTATAAAGAAATAATAGAAGAATAAAACAATTAAAGCCCCTAAAGGAATTAAAATTACAGACATAAAGTCAGCAAATTTTCCAAATAAATCCATATTTAAGTCAAGAGGAATTCCTATTAAAACTAAAATAGTTCCTACTATAACACTTGCTTTTTTTCTTGAAACATTAAATTTATACATAAATGCTTCTACAGGTACTTCCAATTGATTTATAGCTGATGATACAGCAGCAAATATTACACTTAGGAAAAATATTCCAGCTAAAATTTTTCCTCCAGCTATTTGAGAGAAAATTGCTGGTACTGTGATAAATAATAGTCCTGGCCCAGCTCCTGGATTATGTCCCAAAGCAAAGGCAGCAGGAATAATTACAAATCCAGCTAGTAAAGCTGCTATAGTATCTAATACACAAGTATGAAATACTCCATTTGTAATATCCATATTATCATCAACATAGCTTCCATAAACAAGTAAAGCTGAACCACTAAGTCCAACTGTAAAGAAAGATTGTCCTAAAGCCATAACCCAAGTCATTGGATTTGCTAGAGCTTCCCATTTTGGAGTAAGTAAATATTTTATACCTTCTGTTGCTCCTGGTAAAGTTATAGATTTTATCATAAGCCCTATAAATATAATAAACATTAAAGGCATTATGATTTTATTTAATTTTTCTATTCCTTTAACAACACCTAAAGAAATAACTCCAATACTTATTACACCAGCTAATATATGCCAAATAATTGAATCAGGTGTCCCTACAAAGTTTCCAAAATATTCTGGATAATTAACACTATTCATATCAATAGTTATATAAGAATAAAAGTATTTTATTATCCATCCAAAAACAATTACATAAAATGTAAAAATTCCTGAAACAGATATTATAGATATAAGTGGTAAATATTTAGCAAGAGGGAATTTTTTTTCTTGCATAAGTTCAGAAACTCCCATTACACCTTTTTTTATCATTCTTCCAAAAGAAATCTCTGATATAAGTCCAACATAAGCAAAGAAAGCCATAAATAAAAAGTATGGAATAAGGAAAGCTCCTCCACCAAAAGTACCTAGTTTCCAAGAGAACATCCAAATGTTTCCAAGCCCTACAGCTGCTCCTACACATGATAGAATGAATCCAAGTCGGTTACTAAATTTTTCTCTTTTCTCTTTCATTTTTCTGTCCTCCATTAAAATTAAAATTATATATAAAAAAATGACTATCAAATGTATCTGATAGTCATTATTAATTACTTTAAATATTACACACAGATACAAATTATTGAAATTTCCAAAACAAAATTAGTTTGTATCTGTTTTATCAAACAATTACAAACTTATCTTAGAAACTCCACCACCAAAATGTATCTACAGAGGAAATATTTTGTCTAGTATTTAAATTGTAAATTTTCATAAATATCCCTCCTTTTAGTTTGTAATTTTATTTCTTGTATTCTATCACTATGATATTTCATTGTCAAGTTTTTTTTGTTTAATTTAATAATTTTTTTTGTCCTAATCTAATTCCAATAACTCCAATAGGAACAGAAACTATTATAGACAAAACTCCAATAGCAAGTAATATTTCTCCATGTGGTACTCCCATCATCAATGGAATTCCTGATATAGCTGCTTGTACTGTAGCCTTTGGAATATAGGCAAGTCCACAAAAAAGTTTTTCATTATTAGTTAAATCAGAACCAAATAAGGCTACACGAACTCCTATCATTCTCCCAATAAGTCCTATTATAATTATTATAACTCCTACAATACTAGAAGCAAATACAACTTTAATATTTACAGCTGCTCCTATTAAGACAAATAATAAAACTTCAGCAAATACCCAAATTTTATTAAATTTTAATGAAAGTCTTTGGGCAAGTTCTGGATATTTTTCTAAAATTATAAATCCCATTGCCATTATTCCTAAAAGACTAGCCATTGGAAATAAATTTAAAACTTCTATTTGATGAAAAACTATGGCAATCATTAAAAATAAAATTGCTTTTCTTGTATCTCTTATATGATAAGTTTTAAAAAGTTTAACAAGTAAGATTCCTACTCCAATTCCTAAAACTAATCCACTTATAATACTCATAGGAATTTTTAAAAGTTCTTTGTAAATATTTACACCTTTTCCTAAGGCTATTGATAAAAATGATGAAAATAAAGTTATAGCAAATATATCATCTATTGAAGCTCCAGCCAAAATTATAGTTGGAATTTCTCTCTCTTTTCCTAAATTCTTTTCTTTTAAATTTAACATCTCTGGTACAACCACAGCTGGAGATACAGCTGCTATTATAAATCCTAAACATCCTGAAATAGCAAAAGAATATCCAAGTAAAATATGAGTGATTAACATAATAGTAAATCCTTCAAAAAGACAAGGTAAAGCAGCCATTTTTATAGCTGTTTTTCCAATTTTCTTCAACACTTCCCTATCTATTCCAAGTCCTGCTCTGATTAAAATCACAATTAAAGCACAAAGTCTTAAGTCAGGAGAGATTTCTAATATTTTATCTGATATAAAAAATGACTCTAAAAATTTTAAATTTAAAGTATTTACAAAATAATCTCTAGAATATTCTCCTAATAAAATTCCTGTAAAAAGCATTCCTAAAAGTCCTGGAAGTCTTAATTTTTCAAAAACTTTAGCTAAAGATATAGCTATTAAAATAAAAACTGCTAAACTAAATAACATATTTCCTCCTTTAAAATAAAAAAACTTCTACAAATGAAAAAAACATTTGTAGAAGCTATCATCTTAGTTATAAGCATTTTACACAAAAGTGTTTGGAGAGCCTCATCTCCAATTATTAATTTTTACAGGATTATTATATCTTATTTTTTTTAAACTTACAAGTAAAAATTTTTTATAAAAATAAAATCATTGGAAATCAATAAGTTTGTTTAGTTTTAAAAAAATATATTGACAAAAAATAAAACTTTTGATAAAATTATTTTGTTGCGGGAATAGCTCAGTTGGTAGAGCGTCAGCCTTCCAAGCTGAATGTCGCGAGTTCGAACCTCGTTTCCCGCTCCATTTTTTATAATTAATATTCACAATCATCTCAAAAGAACTAAATATTTTAGTTCTTTTTTTATTTTTTGAAAAAATATAAAAAACTACACTTCCATTTTTAATTAAAATTGAAAGTGTAGTTTCATACATTCATTATAATAAACTTCTATTTATTTTTTATTTTTTGATTTTCTTCTTTTAGAATTATCTCATATTTTTTTAATTCTGATATAGCTTCTTTTGCTATTGGTGTTAAACAAATAATATTTATAACTGTCATTATTCCTAAACCAAAATCTGCTAATGACCATACAAAGAAGTTTTGTTTTATTCCACCAATATAAACCATTAAAATAATAAGAATTTGATATACAATATTTATTCCTGTTTTTTCTGTCAAATAGTTAAGAGCATTTCTTCCATAGAAGGTTACAGCAAGAATTGTACTTAGTGAGAAAAAGAAAATAACAACAACAGTAAATGGAAGTCCAACTATTCCTATATGACTTTTTATAGCTTCTTGGAATAAAGCCATTCCACTTAATTCTTTTCCATTCAATACCATTCCTTGAACTCCAACTACATTTTTAGCCCCAGCTAAAAGAACTACAAAGGCTGTAGCACTACATACTAATAAAGTATCAACAAAAACTCCTAAAGCTTGAACCATTCCTTGTTTTGCTGGTTGGTCTATATCAACTACAGCTGCTGCATAGTTAGAATCTCCGCTTCCTGCTTCATTAGAGAATAATCCTCTTCTAACTCCTTGCATTATTACAATTCCTATAGCTCCACCAGCTACCTCTTTTGTTCCAAAAGCTTTTGAGAATATGTCTACTATCATCATTGGAATTGAAGATATATTTGTAAGAATTATATAAAGTACAACTCCTAAATATAATCCAGCCATTACAGGAACTATTTTATTAAGTGATGCTATAATCACATCTTTTTTTCCTCTTCCAAATATAATAGCTGCCACTATTATTGTTAAAGCTATCGAAACCCAACTTTGTTTTATATTATAAGCACTAGCCACAGATTCTGTTATAGAGTTTGACATAACTTGAGTAACTCCAATATAACAAATTATAGAAGCTATTGCATATAATCCTCCAAGCCAACCAAGTTTTAATCTTTGTTTTATAATCCATGGTGTTCCACCAATATAATTTCCATCTTTATTTTTCTCTCTATAAATAACTGATAATGTTGATTCAATAAAAGATGTTGCTGCTCCAAATAAAGCTACTAACCACATCCAAAATAATGAACCAGGTCCTCCTACTGTTATTGCAGCCACTACTCCAGCTATATTTCCAGCTCCTACTCTACAAGCTGTTCCTAAAAAAAATGTTTCAATAGAACTTATTCCATCTTCTCTTTTCTCTTCATTTGTAAACACTGATAATATAGGTTTAAGTAATCTAAATTGCATAAATTTTGTTCCTAATGTAGCTAACATTGCTGCACCTATTAATAATACAACTAAGATGTTTTTCCCCCATAACAGGTTATTAACTCCTTCAACTAAGTTTTTAAAAATTTCCATATAAATCCCTGCCTTTTATAATATTTTACTATATAAGTATATCATCATTAAAATTAAAAAAAAAGATAACAATATTTTTTATTTTTTGTTCGGTTAACAATAATTTTTTTATTTAATTTCAATATTTTTTATTTTTTTTATTCTATTATTTGTTCGTTTTGATTTTTCTTTTTCTAAATAAAAATAAATATTAATACAATTTTTTCTACATAATATATCAAATAAAAAATATTTTTTATAGAAATAAATTTTATATAAAAAAAGAAGATATTAATTTATTAATATCTCCTCTAATTTTATTTTAGCTTTTTTAATTGTATTTTTTTCAAAAATTTTAATTCTAATTTTCTAGGGATAACTTTTCCTATGAATACCAAAATTTTATTGAAAAATCCTGGTATTGAAATTTCTTTTTCATTAAAAAAATCTTGTACTATAATTTTAGCAACTTTTTTCGCTTCCATAGTATAAAAACTTTTTTCTTTTTCCATTCCCACAAATTCTGTTTTAGTTGGTCCTGGATAAACTCCCATAACTTTAAAATTTTTATCTCTTAACTCTTCTGTAATACCATTTGTAAAAGATGAAACAAAAGCTTTTGTTCCATAATACACTGCAAAATATGGTCCTCCACTTTGAAAGGCTGCTGTTGATGAAATATTAATTATTCCTCTAATTTTCTCAATATTTTCTTCTAAAGATTTATTTATAAATTTATAAGTTATATGCATAAGAGATTTGATATTTAAATCTATCATTTTTTCATTACTTTTATAATCTATATTATAAAACTCTCCCAAAAATCCAATACCTGCATTATTTATCAATATATCTATAGATATACTATTTTCATCTAAAACTTTAAAAATTTTTTCAATATTTTCTTCTAAAGTAATATCATAATTTAGAGGAATAAAGTTCTCACCATATTTAGTTTTTAATTCTAAAAGTTTTTCTTCTGTTCTTCCAATTCCAAATACTTTATGATTTCTTTTTACAAATTCAGATACTAATTGATATCCTATTCCCTTAGTAACTCCTGTAATTAAAATATTCATAATATACCTCTTAGAAAATTATAAACATAACATTTTCTTGTGGCCTTTGATAATTAGAATTTTGATTTCTCTCATCTCCTAATATCCAATCAAATAAAAATTTTGCATGAGAAACTGTATTTCTTATACATTTTCTAGTTCCTTTAAAGGTTCCAAGTCCATCTTCTTTTTGTTTTAAGAAAAAATCTTCATTGTCTACTTCTACATGGTCAACAGGTGTTCCATGTAAATATCCACCACCACTAAATCTTATAGCATATCTTGCTATTCCCATATCATCTCCATAAATATCTCTATATCCCATTTCATATTTAAGTAATGGAACTATAAAAGACCCTCTAGGAGTTTCAAATCCTAACTGACTTTCTATACCTGTTTTTGCATAGATATATGAAATTAAAGTCCACTCTCCATTAATTTTTTCAAAAGCTGCTAAGTTTTGATTTTCTATATCTACAACAATGGCTTTTTCAAATCCCTCTTCTATTTTGGGATTGTATGAAAGATATCTTTTGTCAATAACCAATGGAGATTCTGGAATTCCTTCCACTTTTACTTTAGCTTTGTTGCCTTTAATTTCTAATACACTTAATACTGACCTATCTGGAATATGTAATTCAATATTTTCTTTTTCATAAACACCAACTATATTTTGGTCTATTGAAATTCCATATTTATCCTTTGTTCTTCTCATATCTTTATTATATGGATTAGGTAAATATGAATTTGTAGAAGCAAGTTTTATATTATTTTGATTATTTTCATCTATAAATTTCTCTACATCTTTTATTCTCTCTACCATTTTTTCAAATCTAAATGTTTTTACGTCAGCACTTTTTTCAAAAACATAACCAATTCCCTTTGAAGTTTTTACCTTATACCAATGAGTTTCTCCAACTTTAACTTTTTCTAAAAGTCTATATTTAGTATTAAAAGGAGCATTGTATATAAGCTCTGCTTTGGGGTTTGGTTCTTTTCTAATAGCAGCATGCAAAGTTTTTATAAAAACATAATCTAATAATTCTGGTAAATCATCCTCTTTATATTTTATATCTACTTTTATATCATTGTGGATTAAGTTATCGTACCTATTTTCTACAACTATATTTGATTTTTTTCCAAATAAAAAAGTACTAAATAAAATAAATATAATTCCAATTATTCTTTTTTTCACAAAACTCCCCCTATAAATTAATTATATTTTTTTTAAACCCTTTTTTTTCTACTAAAGAAATTTTTACCTCTAAATTTTCTTTCTCAATTATTTCCTTAACTTTCTCTAAATAGTTTTCATCTAATTTTATAGCTAATCCACAATTTGCAGAAATCTCTGTAGGTAAAGGTATTATTCTACACTCTATATTTTCACCTTGTAAAGTTTTTTCTACTTTTATTACTAAATGTGTTGATTCAGCTGATACAACTAAAAATCTTTCTTCTAAAACCATATTATCTCCACTAAACTCTTATTATTTTTGTAGCTTTAAATTGTCTATCTATAATAGTATACATATTAGTCAAACTTCCAACTTGTAATTTATCTTGTAATCCATAATAGTTTACACAAGTTCCACAAGCAATCACTTCAACACCCATATTTTCTAATTTTTTTAAATCTTCTATAGTATTTTTATTAACAGTTGCAAGGTATACACCCTTATTATAAAGAATAACAGTTTTTGGTAAAACTTCCATTTCTGTTAAAGAGTATACAAAACCTTTCACTAAAATTTCTCCTAATTCCTTATCTCCTTTTCCCATTTCATCAGAGTCTATTATAACAACAATATTTTCCTCTTTTATTTTTTCTTGCTTTTCTTCTACTTTTATTTTTGTAATCACAACTTTATAATTTTCATCAACTTTTTCAGATTTATAAGCAAATCCTAACTCTTTTCCTAATTTTTCTAAATTTTCCTTAGCAGTTTCATTATCTACTAATATTTCTACTTCTCCCTCTTCTATCTCATTTAAAGCTTTTTTAGTCATTATAACAGGTATAGGGCAAAGAAATCCCACAGCATTTACTTTTACCATTTCATTCTCCTTTTATGTATCTTATATTTTTTCTATTTACCAAAAAATTTATTTTTTCTAGTTTATTTATAAGAAGAATTGCAATATCTCTATTTGTATTTATTAATTGTCTAAATTCTCCTAGAGTTATTCCTTTTTCCTTATTTTCTTCACTTTCAAAATACTCTTTTAATAGTTTCATACTTTCTTTGAAATATCCAGAAAGAATAAATCTATTCTCACCTAAATATTCTAACATATTTTCCTCTACCATATATTTATGAATGGATTTTATGTTATTTAATTGATAACCTTTTTTTATTAAACTTTCCTCTATTATCTCATATTTATATGGTAAAAATCTAGCATTTTTATATATACTAAAAATTTCTTCTTTTATTTTTTTGTCATCTTTAGTAAGTTTTATTTTAAAATCTATAAGAGAGATTTTTCCTTGAATTACTTTTATTTTTTCTAATAATGTAAGTTCATCTATAATTTCTTGTATGTTTTCTATTTTATTAGAAAAAAACTTTTTTAATTCCTTTGTATCAATCCCTTTTTCTAAATAATTTTTTTTATGATAATCTAATAAAAAATTTAAAATTTTATCTATATTTATCTCTTTATTTTTATTTTCAAGACCTAATAAAGTATTTTTTAACTCCTCAATATATTCGCCGTATTCTATAGTTTTTTTTCTTACTTTTTTTCCAAAAACTTTTAAAATTTTTATTCCACCTAAAGTTACAAGTGGAGAATAGTTTCTCATTATTCCTAATTGATTTTGGAAAAAATAATTTTCTTTTTCTAAAATTATTTCACATAAAAAATTATTTTTAGATAATTCTTCCAATACTCTTATTTTTCCTATAATTTCAGAAGTTCCAACATAAATTCTTATTTTTTGATTAGGTTTTATTTTATTTCCCTCAATTAAAGAAAGATACACATTTATAATTTCAGTAGATTTTAAATTATTTTCACTATATAAAAAATCTCCCCGTCTAATATCCTTATAATCAATCCCCGAAATATTTAATGCACATCTATTATTTTTTTCAATATATTCTAATCTTTCTCCATGTTGCTCTATATTCTTTATTTTTATTTTAGTCTTTTGAGGATAAATATATAAAAATTCATCTTTATTTATTTTCCCCTCTCCTATACTTCCTGTAACAACAGTTCCAAAACCTTTAGGAGAAAAACTTCTATCAATATACATCAAAAAATTTTTATCTAAATTTTTATTTTTTATTTTTTCTACATCAAAAAATATCTTTTCTTTTAATTTTTCAAAAGATTTTATATCATCTATAGAAGTTTCTAATATAGGTAAATTATCCATAAAAGAATTTTTAAAAATTTCTCTTATACTTTTTTTTAACTCTTTTATTTTCTCTTCTGTTACTAAGTCTTTTTTTGTTAGAACTATAATTCCATTTTTAATTTCTAGAAATTTTAAAATATTAAAATGTTCCACAGTCTGAGGCATAATCCCGTCATCACAAGCAATAACAAAGATTATATACTCGATACCACTTACTCCTGTAAGCATATTTTTTATAAATTTCTCATGTCCAGGAATATCTACTATTCCAATTTTTTTACCTTCTTTTTCTAAAAAAGAAAAACCAATATCTATTGTCATTCCCTTTTCTTTTTCCTCTGGTAATCTATCAGCATCTATTCCTGTCAAATATTTTATAAGTGTAGTTTTTCCATGGTCAATATGTCCAGCAGTTCCTATAATTACACTCATTATATCTCCATTTCTTTATAAATTGAATGTATAATTTCTCCTAACTCTTCTAACTCTTCTTCAAATACTGTTTTCATATCAAGAATAAATTTTTTATCCTCTATTCTTCCAATTACAGGAATATAATTTTTTCTAAAATTTTCTTCTAATTTATTTGGAGAAATTTTACTTTTTAAAAGTATTCCAAAACTTTCAATAAATTCTTCTGGCATACTTCCACCACCAATAGTTGCTTTAGTTTCTATAACTTCATTATCAATATTTTTATCTTTTAAAATTTTAGAAAACTTATTGGCTCTTTCTTGTACTTTATCTATTTTTTCTGTAATCATTCTTAAAGTTGGGATATTTTCTACAGCTTCCTTTTCATTTTGGTAGATAGAAAATACTTTTTCTAATATAGCTATAGTGATTTTATCAACTCTTATAGCTCTTAAAAATTGATTTTTCTTAAGTCTTTCAATATATTCTTTTTTTCCTACAATAATTCCAGCTTGGCAACCTCCAAGAAGTTTATCTCCACTAAAAGTAACTATATCTATTCCACACTCTAAACTTCTTTTAATTGTAGGCTCATTTTTTACACCATACTTTGAAAATTCTATTAAATTCCCACTTCCTATATCTTCAATAGAAATTATATTGTGTTTTTTTGCCACTTCAGAAAGTTCTTCTACTGTTGTTTCATGAGTAAATCCTTGTATTTTATAATTAGATGTATGAACTTTTAATAAAACTCCTGTTTTCTCTGTAATTTCTCTTTCATAATCCTCTTTATAAGTTCTATTTGTTGTTCCTACTTCTGATATTTTAGCCCCTGCAAATTTTATAATTTCAGGAATTCTAAAACTTCCTCCTATCTCTACAAGTTCCCCTCTTGAAATTATAACCTCTTTATCTTTAGAAAATTCATTTAAACAAAGAACCACAGCAGCAGCATTATTATTTACCACTAAAGCTCCTTCACTTCCTACAACACTACAAATCAATCTTTCTAAATTTTTATATCTACTTCCTCTTTTTCCAGTTTCAATATCATATTCAAGATTGTTATAACCAGATAAAATATTTCCTACAATATTTCCTATATCTTTTGGAAAAACACTTCTTCCTAAATTTGTATGAATAATTGTTCCTGTACAATTAAAAACTTTCTCAATATTTTTTCTTTTTTCTATTTTTAACTTTTCTATTATTTCAATTAAAATTTTATTTTTTAAATCTTCTTCACCAGAAAAATCTTCTAAATCTTTTAAAATTAGATTTCTATATTTTTCTATAGTTTCTTTTATACACGACAAAAAAGTGTAGTAATCTACACTTTCCTTATATTTTTCTAATTTTTTTTCACTTAAGATGTAGTCAATTTTTGGTAAAGCTCTTAATAATTCTCTCTTCATTATTATCTCCTTGAAGCAATAGTTATCTTACAATAATTATAAAATCTTTTAAATTTTCTACACTTCCTACTATTGCAGATTTTATTTTAAGCTCTCCTAACTCTTTCATAACATCATTTACATATTGAACAGGTATTGAAAATAAAAGTCCTCCAGATGTTTGTGGGTCAAATAAAATCTCTTCCATTTCAAAAGGTATATTTTCAAATTTTACTTTTCCCTCTAAAGATTTTCTATTTTTTTGTCCACTTCCTGTAATATAAAATTCTTTAGCATATTCTTTACTACCACTTAAGCAAGGAATATATTGAGACTCTATTACAAAAGTTTTTTCTGAAGCACTAGCCATTTCATATAAATGTCCTAAAAATCCAAATCCTGTTATATCTGTACAAGCTGTAACAGGATATTTTGCTATTATTTCTCCAGCATATTTATTTAAAGTCGTCATATTTTCAATGGCTTCTTGAATTTCATTTTCTTTTACAACTTTCATCTTTGAAGCAGTTGTAATTATCCCTGTTCCTAAAGGTTTAGTAAGGATTAATATATCTCCCTCTTTTGAACCATAATTTTTAAAAATTTTATTAGGGGAACAGATTCCTGTTACTGATAATCCATATTTTATCTCATTGTCATGAATAGAATGTCCACCACTTAGGACAGCACCTGATTCATAAATTTTTTCAGCTCCACCTCTTAAAATTTCTTCTAAAACTTTTATATTTTCTTTTTCTGGAAAACAAACTATATTCATTGCTGTAATAGGTTTTCCTCCCATAGCATACACATCACTTAGGGAATTAGCAGCAGCAATTTGTCCAAAAATATATGGGTCTTCCACCATTGGTGTAAAGAAATCTAAAGTTTGAATAAGAGCTATGTCATCTAAAATCTTATATACTGCAGCATCATCAGACTTTTCATATCCAACTATTAAATTTTTATCTTCCTTTACTGGAATTGTTTTTAATATATCTGAAAGAACCTCTGGTCCTATTTTACTAGCTCAGCCACCTATTGAACATCTATCTAATAATAGTTTCATTTTTCTCACCTCATTATAAAATTACATTTAATTATATCATACTTTACTAAAAATTTCTTTTTTATTTTTTTTACCTAGATATAATATAATTCCATTTATAAAATATGATGAGATAGAAATATAATTTCCCACACTTCCACCAACCATTTTTCCAATTAGTGCAACAACTCCTCCTACAACAATAGAAGTTATTACTATCTCCTCTTTTGCTCTAAATCCAAAGATTCCTAAAAATGTTGGAACTATAAAAGCTCCTGAATAAATTGAAAGAGCTAATAGAAGAGTTGCTAATATATATTTCATTTTTATAGCTACTAAAATTGATAAAAATCCAAATACAACTATTAAAATTCTTGTTACAAAAATAGAATTTTCTTTTTTCAAATCTTTTATAAATACTTGAGCAAATAGAGATGAAGCTGTAAGTAAAGTTGTATCAGCTGTAGAAATAACAGCAGATAAAATTCCAAAATATAAAGCTAATGCTAAAAATTTTGTTAACTTTTCTTGAGCTATAACCAAAAGAACAGAATCTCCCACTCCATTTCCACCAAAAATTTGTTGCCCATATATTCCTATTTTTGCTAAAATATAAGACAATGGTAATAAAACCAAAATTGTTAATATTATGGAATTCTTCATTGTTTTTTCATCTTTTGCACAAAAAAGTCTTGAATAAATATCAGGTCCAACGACAAAAGTTGTAGAATAAGAAAGCATCATAACTATTAAATCTATAATTTGAAATTTTTCATTAAACATAGGAGCAACATTTATAGTTATTGGCTCTTGATTTATAAATAAAAATGTTGAAAGAACTCCAAAAATGATAAATCCAAGTTGGACTACATCTGTTTTTATAATTGAAAGTTGTCCACCTAATAAAGTATAAATAATAAAAATAACCCCACTTAAAATCACTCCCTCTGTATAAGTTAGAGTTGTCATTATACTTATTATTTTAGCTGCTCCCATAATTTGAGAGGCTATTACTCCAAGCCAAGCTATTGGAATTAAAAGAGAAGCTGCTTGTTGTACTTTTTCTCCATAAAAACTTCCAAGCATACTTGGTAAATTATATCCTTTAAAATCTTTTATATATTTTACAAGAGGTAAAAGCCCACAGAAACCTAATGAAGCACAAATAACCAACCACATTCCAGCCCAACCAGAAGAATATCCAAAATCAACACTTCCTAGTATAACAGAACTTCCTACAACAGAGGCCAATAAACTTCCTGTAACTTGAATTATTCCAGCTTTTTTTCCAGCCACAAAAAAATCTTTATCATCTTTTATTTTTTTAAAAGAAAGTCCTCCCATTAATAACATAATTAAAAAATATAAAAATAAAAATTGTTTATTCATAAAAATTTCTCCTTTTTTGAAATACAAAAAATTATATCATATTTAAATTTAATTTTTTATTTTTTATTTTAAAGAGGTTTACATTTTTATTTTAATGTTATTTTATTTTACTCATAATTGACTTATCTATATATAAATTGTATAATATATTATTGAAAAATAATTACTTATTGAAAAGAACAATTTATGTTATTTTATAAATTTTTAAAGGTGGTACTTAAATGAAAAAAAAGATTTTGCTTCTTTGCCTTTCTCTTTTTATTTTAGGTTGTTCCAATCAAGATACTAGAAAAAATATTGACAAAGAAAATACTCTAACGGAAAAAGAATATTTAAAAAAATATGGAGATACTCTGTCTTTAGAAGAAATTTTAGAGATAAATAGAGACAGAAATTTAGATTTAAAGATAAAACAATTAGAAAGAGAAATTGCTACTTTAGACAAAAAAATTACCTTTGGAAATTTTTTGCCTTCAATTAATATTTTAGGAGGCTATACAAAATTAGATAATAATATTGATATAAATATTGATACAAGTTCTCTTACTAGTTTTTTCCCAATCCCAATACCTCCAGGAATTTTACCTAATTCACTTTCTTCAAGACTTGTTGATGAAAGTTTTTATACTTATGGAGTAGGAGCACAAATTCCTATTTTCGTTCCATCATTATGGTTTTTATATTCTGCTAGACAAAAGGGAGAAAAAATTAGTGAGCTTGTAGAAAATCTAACAACTAAACTTACAACTTTACAAGTTACAGGAGAATATTATTACATTTTAGCTCTACAATCTGAAGAAAAATATTTGCTAGATGATTTAAAGGCAGCAAAAGAGTTAGAAAGAAAAGCTAAAGTTTCTTTAAAAGTTGATGCAATACTACCTTGGGAACTTGATAAAGCTTCTACATTAGTAAAAGCTAAAGAGTCTTCTTTAAGAAATAATCAAAGAGATTTATTAGTAGCTAAAATGAATCTTATGAAATCTTTAAACCTTAGTCCTTTGACTAATTTTACTTTAGAAGATGTTGAAGTTGGAAATATCTCTCCTCTTCCTCCTCTAGATGAATGTATATTTCAAGCAATTTCTGGAAATGAAGTTTTAAAAATTACTTCTCTTTCTAAAGATATTAGTAAAGATGTTAAAAAAATTGCTATATCAAATTTTCTACCTAAAATAATTTTGGGTGGTGGCTATATAAATAATAGTAATGAAATTTTTGCTGACCCAAGCTTTTTATATGGAAATGTAAGTGGAATTTTATCAATTTTTAATGGCTTTAAAAATGTAAATGAATATAAAAAAGCTGTTAGACAACAAAAAATATCCGAATTAAAATTGGAAAAAGAATTTTTAACAACAGTTATTGAAACTACAAAAGCTTATAATAATGTTGTAAAATCTATGGAAATGTGTGAAATAGCAAATCTTAATTTTAAAGCTGAAGAGGGAAAACTTAGACAGAAAAAAGTTGAGAAAAAAGTTGATATGATAGATGATGAAGAATATTTTAAAACTTTAGCTAGTTATAATCAAGCTTTAAGTCTAAAGAAAAAAGCAGATTTTCAATATGAAATTGCTCTAGGAGCTTTAAATATAGCTATGGGAAAAGAACCTCTTAAGAAGGGAGAGAAAAATAATGAAATATAAATTTTTAGGATTTTTAATGTTTTTAATTTTAATATCTGGTTGTAAAAAAGATATCGAACCTACTATTAGACCTGTAGAAACTTTTCAGGCAACTTTAATTCCAAAAACTTTAGAATATCAATATCCTGGAGTTGTATCTCCTGAGAAAGAAGCTAATCTATCTTTTAGAGTAGCTGGACCTATAGATGAATTTAATGTGGAAATTGGTTCTTTTGTTAGTGAAGGAACTATAATTGCTAAACTTGACCAAAGAGATTATAATTTACAATTAGAAGCTTTTAAAAATAAAGAAGCTATGGCCAAAAATGGATATGAAGCAGCTAAAGCTATATCTGACAATGCAAAAAAACAATTTGCTAGAGTTGAAATCTTATATAAAGAAAAAGCTATTACAAAGAAAAAATATGATGAAGCTTTAGCTAGTTACAAAGCAGCTATTTCAAAAGAAAAAGCAATGTTATCTCAATATGACGAAGCTAAAAAAGGTGTTGAAAATTGTCAAAACCAATTAAAAGATACTTATTTAATAGCTCCTTATGATGGTTATATTCATAAAAAATTTGCTGATAATGGTTCTATTGTAGGGGCAGGTTTACCTGTAGTAGGTATTTCATCTTTAGGAGAAACAAGAGTAAAAATTAATATTTCTGAAAATGATATAGATAAATTCTTGGATATAAAAGAGGTTTTCTTTATCCATAACGATAAAAAATATCCTCTTAAATTATCTGAAGTAAGTAGGGTTAAAAGCACTCTAAATTTAACTTATCCTGTTATTTTTAATTTTGAAGAAAATTCTGATATTCCCATAGATTCTCAAGGAATTGTATCTATAATTTTTGATTCTACAGATGAAACAGGAATTATAATTCCAGCTGAATCTATTTTTGAAAAAAATAATGAACCTAACGTTTGGATATATAAAGACGGAGTTGTAAATATTAAAAATATTAAAATTGTTAAGCCTTATTTAAATGGAATGGTAATTGTAAAAAATATTAATCCAGGAGATAAAGTTGTAACTAAAGGTGTTCATGAATTATCTGAAAATCAAAAAGTAAATTTATTAGAGCCTTTTTCTAAAACTAATGTAGGAAATGTTTTATAGAGGTGGCTTATGAAATTTATAGATTACTCAATTAAAAATACAATTGTTGTAAAATTTATGGTTTTCCTTTTAGTAATAGGAGGATTATTTTCCTATTTTAAACTTGGAAAATTAGAAGACCCTGAATTTAAAATAAAAGAAGCTTTAGTAGTTACTTTTTATCCTAATGCTGATGCTCATACTGTAGAATTACAAGTCACAAATGAAATAGAAGAAGCTTTACAAAAAATTCCCAATATAGATTTTTTACAAAGTGTATCTAAACCTGGTTACTCTCAAGTAAAAATAAAATTAAAAGAATCTTTACCTAGTGAGGAACTTGAACAATATTGGGATAATTTAAGAAAAAAAGTTGAAGATGCTAGAATAAATTTGCCTTTAGGTGCTTTACCTCCTATTGTGCTAGATGATTATGGAGCTGTTTATGGAATTTTTCTAGCTGTTACAAGTGATGGATATTCTTATTCGGAGCTTAGAAAATATACTGATTACATCACTAAAGAATTAAACTCTATAAATGGAATCGCTCAAGTTACTCAATTTGGAAAATTAACTGATGCTATTGAGGTTATAATTGATAGAGAAAAAATAAATTCTATGGGACTAAGTCCAAAACTTATTGCTACTTCCCTACTTAGTGAAAATATTATAACAGGTGGAGGGACTATTGATTATGGAAATTTAAGAGTCAATCTTAGACTTAATAATAAAGTTAATACCATAGAAAAGCTAGAAAATCTTATAATATTTTCTAAAAAACTTCCTGATGGAAATGATGAAATTGTCCGTCTAAAAGATATTGCAACTTTTAAAAGAGATTATATAAAGCCTATATCTCAAAAAATGTTTTATAATGGCAAAATGTCTATGGGAATTTCTCTTTCTCCAGAAGCTGGAAGTAACATAGTAAAAACAGGAAAAGTAATTGATAAAAAAATTATTGAATTAAAAGAAAAATTACCAACAGGAATAAACATTGAAAAAATTTATTATCAACCTGATTTAGTTACATCAGCTATAAATAATTTTATATTAAATCTTATTCTCTCAATAATTACTGTTGTAGGAATATTACTTCTTACTATGGGAGTAAAAAGTGGCCTTATAATTGGAACTAACCTTGTACTTTCAATTTTAGGAACTTTAATTTTTATGCTTGTTATGAAAATTGACATGCAAAGAGTTTCATTAGGTTCTTTTATAATTGCTATGGGAATGTTAGTTGATAACTCTATTGTTATAGTTGATGGAATTTTGGTAAGAAGAAATTATGGAATGGATATGGAGCAAGCTCTTTTAGAATCTACTCATAAGCCAGCTCTTCCTCTTTTAGGAGCTACATTTATAGCTGCTATTGCATTCTTACCAGCTTATTTAATGGCTAGCTATACTGGAGAATATGTAAGTTCTTCTTTCTGGGTAATTGGAATTTCTCTTATGTTAAGTTGGATTTTATGTCTTACTCAAACTCCTGTATATTGTAAATTATATTTAGAAGATGAACCTATCACTACTCCTAGTGAGAGAGAAGAAAAAATATATAATAAATTGAGAGATTTATTATATTATTTATTAAACAGAAAAAAATCTACTCTATCTATTTTAGGACTGGCTTTTATAGTTTCTCTTTTAATTTTTATAAAAATTCCAAAAACTTTTTTCCCTGATTCAGATAAAAAAGGGTTTACTATGAGTCTTTGGGCACCAGAAGGAAGTAAAATAGAAGTTGTAGAAAAAGCCACAAAAGAACTTGGAGATTTTTTACAAAAAAATGAAAATGTAACAAAAGTAGTATCTACAATTGGAGCTTCTCCTGCTAGATATTATGTTTGTACTATCCCTGAAATGCCAAATTCATCTTATGGAGAACTTATAATCAATATTGATAAATTAAAAAATCTTAAAAAAGTTTCAGACTTAGCTCTTGATTATGCAAATAAAAATTTATCTGGAATAGTAGTTACTTCAAAAAAATATCCAAATGGAGTTCCCACTGAATATCCAATAGAAATAGCTTTCTCAGGACCAGACCCTCAAATTCTTAGAGATTTAGCTGATAAAACTATTGATATTGTAAAAAAATCTCCATATATTTTAACTGCCAAAACAGATTGGAGAAATAAACTTTTAGTTTGGGAAGGAGATTATTCTCAATCAAAAGGTATTCGAAATAATGTAACACCTATTGATATTACAACAGGTCTTATGAGAACTACAAATGGAATTCCTATTGGAAGAATTCAGGAAAATGATAACTCTGTGGCTGTTGTCTTAAAAGAAACTAGTGACATTGAAAATCAAATCAATAATATTAATCAAACTCCTATTTGGGGAGTAAATATGCAAGCTTTACCCCTTTCAAATATGTTAAACAATGAAAAATTAACTTTTGAAGAGGGACAAATTTGGAGAAGAAATAGAGTAAGAACTATTACTGTTCAATGTGATATTCCTATGGAGGTAAATGCTGAAGAAGTAAGAGCTGAATTTAAAAAAGAGATAAATTCTATATCATTGCCAAAAGGATATAAACTTACTTGGTTAGGTGAATATGAGGAACAAACAAAAAATGTCTTAGCTCTATTAAAAGCTGTACCTCTACCTGTAATTATAATGTTTACTATTTGTGTTTTACTTTTTGCTAGTATAAAAATTCCTCTTTTAATATTCTCTGCTCTTCCGTTAGCTCTTATTGGAGTAGCACCTGGATTATTTATTACTGGTAAAAGTTTTGGATTTATGTCTACTATTGGATTAGTTTCTCTTTCTGGAATGATGATAAAAAATATGATAGTTCTAGTTGATGAAATTAACTATGAAATTAATATTTTGAAAAAAGATAAATTTATAGCACTTATTGATTCTGCTATCAGTAGAATTAGGTCTGTAACTTTAGCTGCTCTTACTACTATTCTTGGAATGATTCCACTTTTATGGGACCCATTATATGGAGATATGGCAGCAACAATTATCTTTGGATTATTTGTTTCTACTGTATTAACTCTATTTATTTTCCCTGTGGCATATGCTGTATTTTTTAATATAAAAGAGAAAAAAGGTGAAAGTAATGTTTAATATAAGAGAGATGATACCAAATGATTGGAAGTTTGTAAAAGAAATTTATGAACAGGCTCTTATAGAGGGAAAATCAACTTTTACTAAAAAATCCCCAACTTTTGAAAATTGGGATAAAAATCACTTAAAAAACTGTAGATATGTACTTGAAAAAGATAAAAAAATTATAGGTTGGTGCTCCCTAAGTCCTACTTCTTCAAGAGATGTTTATAAAGGTGTAGTAGAAATTAGTATTTATATTCATCAAGAATATAGAAATATTGGAGCTGGAAAATTTTTACTTAATTATTTAATCAAAGAAAGTGAGAAAAAAGGTTATTGGTCTTTAATATCTTCTATAATTAGTAGTAATATAAATAGTATAAAATTACATGAAAAATGTGGTTTTCGTCAAGTTGGATATAGAGAAAAAATAGCAAAGGATATTTTTGGAGTTTGGCAAGATACTTTTTTATATGAAAAAAGAAGTAAACTAATATTTTAAATCAATAAAAAGAGGTTGTTACAAATTCTTTATTATAAACTGTAACAACCTCTCTTCTTTTATTTCATTAAATAAAATTTAAAAATACTTCCCTCTTGCTCTTTAGATTCAATTTTTATCTCTCCACTAAACTGTTCAACCACTTCTTTAACTATTGATAAACCTAAACCTGTTCCACCTAAATTGCTTGTTCTAGCTTTATCCACCCTATAAAATCTTTCAAAAACTTTTTTTATCTTGTCTTCTGGAATTCCAATTCCATTATCTTTTACACAAAATTTATACCTATCTTTTTCTTCATAGACAAATATATCTATTTTTGGTATTGATGAATGATTATAAATAATTCCATTTTCAACTAAATTTTTTAAGATAAGAATTAGTTTCTCCCTATCAGTATTTATAAATCCTTGATTATTTGGAAATAAATTCCAATGAAAATCTATATTGGCATTTTTTTCTTTTTTTATAATCACCACACTATCGTTTACTTGTTTTTCTATTTTATAAATTTCTTCAGGAATAATTTGTAAAATTTTAGAATTTTCAATTTTAGAAATATTTAAAAAATCTATTATAGTATTTTCTAATTTTACAACATTATTTTCTACAATATTTAAAAATTTTTTTCTAATTTCCTGTGGAGCATCTTCTAAAGCGATTAAATATCCTTTTATATTTGTTAATGGAGTCTTCAATTCATGACTTACATTACTTATAAAAGTTTTTTGGACCTCTACTGTTCTTCTGATATTTGTTATATCCTTTATTGTAATCAAAAATTGATTATTCTTTTTTATTTTTTTTATATTTATTATAAAATATTCTTTAATACCATTAATATATATTTCTTGTCTAATATCCTTTTTCTCTTGTAAACTTTTTTTAATTACACTAATAATTTCTATATATTTAAATGCCTTAATATATTCCTTATTATCAACAATCAATAGATGATTTAATGAATTATTTTTTAAAACAAATTTTCCATTTTCATCAATCAACCCTATAAAAGCATCTACTGAGGTAATTATCATTTTTAATAACTTTTTATCATAATCTAATTTTTCTATATTATCAAGATTTCTTTTTTGCCACTCTTTTAAAACTTCCCAAAATTCTAACAACCATTTTTCTTCTTTCTTGTAGTATAAAAGTTTTTCAGTATTTCCTTTTTCAAGATATCTTTTCATCTTTTTTATTTTATTTTCAAAATCTCTTTTTAAATAATTTATATAGAAAAAATGAATTATACAATTTAATACAATAAAAAAAGTTGTAAGAATCGTAGCAAAATATATAAGTTGCTCCCTTTTATCAGAATAATTTGTAGAAGTTCTTATTATATACTTATCTTCACTTCCATATTTAACAGCATAGTAAGCATAATATTCTCCTAAAGTTTTACTTTTTCTTATATGGAATCCCTCATCACCAGCTAAAGCTGATATAACTTCTTGTCTATCAAGGTGGTTATCCATTGAGTTTTCATTTCCTTTAGAATCGAAATAAACTTTTCCTTCATAATCAATTATAGTAAATCTTATATTACTATCTGAAAATAGTTTTCCATATTCTTTAAAAGGTTTTCCTTGTGATATAAGAGTTACTAAAAGACTATCTTCTTTTAATATTTGTTTTTCCCTCTCTTCATATACCTTTGAAAGTAGTTCATAGTTAAAAATAACAAAGATTATTTCAAAAAATAAGATTATTATCCCTGTTATTATTTCTTTTCTTTTAATTTATAACCAACTCCTTTCACAGTGTGAATAGAATCTGATAAAAGAGGAATTTTTTCTCTTAGTTTTGAAATATATACATCTACAGTTCTATCTCCTGTATAATAATTACTATTCCAAACTTCATCTAATATTTTTTCTCTAGTTACTACTAAACCTTTATTTCTAACTAATAATAGCAATAAATCATATTCTTTCTTAGATAATTCTATCTCTTCTCCATTAACTAATACCATATGAGTATCTACATTTATCTCCATATCTAAAAAATTATATAAATTTTCTTCTTTTTGCTCTTTTTTCTCATCTTTTAATAATTTTTTTACTCTTAAAACTAATTCTCTTGGATCAAAAGGTTTTTTTAAATAGTCATCTGCCCCAATTTCTAGCCCCTCTAACACATCTTCAATTTCAGTTTTGGCTGTTACCATTATTATTTTAGGATTTCCATATTCTTCTGGCAAACTTTTTACTATTTTAGTAAAACTTTTTCCATCTATTCCAGGTAACATTAAATCTAAAATTACAACATCACTTTTTTCTTTTTTTAAAATTTTTAATGCTTTTAGTCCATCATCTATTTTATCTACTTTATGATTTTCCTTTTCAAAAAAATATGTTATTAACTGTTGTATTTCTAAATCATCTTCTACTACTAAAATTTTTGCCATTCTTTCACCTCTAGTTTATTATAACATAAAGTAACTCACTTAAAAAATATTTTTAAGTGAGTTATATAAAATCCTATTTATTTTGTTTATACTATCTTTTAATAAATCCTTCTGACTCTACTATTTTTTGTCCATCTAAGGAAATAGCAAATTCAACTAATCCTTTTAAAGTTCCCTCTCTATTTGTTGGAACATACCAATAAATTTCTCTTGCTATTGGATAAGTTTTATTAGAAACATTTTCTCTAGTTGGTAATACTCCATCAATTGCTAGAGCATAAACTGAATTATCCATATATCCCATTCCAATATATCCTATTGCATATTTATTAGATTTTACTTCTTGTTTTATTGCTTCATTTGAAGGCATGTATAATGTTTCATTCCCATATTCTAAATTATTTTTTTCTCCACCTCTAACTACATGCTCTTTAAAAAATTCATGAGTTCCTGATGATGAATCTCTTGATAAAGGAACTATTTTAGAATCTTCTCCACCTATTTCTTTCCAATTTGTTATCTCTCCTCTAAATATTTTTCCAAGAATTACTGAATCTAAATTTTTAATAGGATTTTCTTTATTTACTATAATTGTTATTCCATCAAATCCTAATACAACTTCTTCTATCTCCAACCCTAATTCTTTTGCTTTATCATATTCTTTGGATTTCATAGGTCTTGAAGTCATAGCTATATTTGTAGTTTTATTAAGTAAAGATGAAACTCCAACTCCAGAACCTCCTCCTGTTACAGCAATTTTAGCCTCTGGATTTTTTCCCATATATTTTTCTGAAAGCCTTTGAGTAACATTTAAAATTGTATCTGAACCTTTTATTTGAACTACCTTACTTCTTTCTAGACAACCTGTTAATAAAATTCCCATAACTAATATAGTTATTAAAAATAATTTTTTCATAAAAATTTACCTCCAAAAATTCTTATTCAAATTTTTTATTCAATTAATATTAAACTTTTCTTGTTAAATTATTATTAATTTAATGTAAAAAAATTGTAAAAAATTTTTTACATTTCTTTTACATTGGATTTACTTGGATTTTACATCTCTGTTGTATAATTCCTCTGTAAACAATTTTAAACTTTTAAAACGAGGTGAAATTACTTTATGAACAATCTACGGAAATTTTTAGATTCATCTGTAAAAAAATTTCTTTTAGCAACAGGAATATTAAACATTGTAATAATATTTCTTATATTCTTATTTATATTTATTAATGGAATAGAATTTTTTAAATATTCCAAAATCTCTGACTTTTTGTTTGGTACTAAATGGATATCTCTTTCTGGAATTTATGGGCTTATTCCTCTATTAGTGGGTTCTTTTTGGGTAACAATAGTAGCTATCTTAATCTCTGTTCCTTTAGGAATTCTTACAGCTGTTTATATTTTTGAATATGCCCCAATAAAAATAAAAAATAATATGAAAATTCTAATTGAAATAATGTCAGCTATCCCTTCTGTTGTTCTTGGTTTTATTGGATTATATGTTTTATCTGGTCCAATAAAAAATATATTTAACTTAAATAGTGGACTTACAAGTTTTACAGGTTCTATTATGCTTGCTTTTATGGCTTTACCAACAATAATAACAATGACAGAAGATGCTCTTAACACTTTAGATACATCATACAAAGAAGCCTCTTTAGCCTTAGGGGCTACAAAAATAGAAACTATTTTTAATGTTTTATTACCAGCTGCTTTTCCAGGAATTTTTGCTGGTGTTATGTTAGGTTTTGGAAGAATTATCGGAGAAACTTTAACTGTTTTAATGGTTACAGGAAATGCTCCAATTATTGCAAACTCTCCTCTTTCTCCTGTTAGAACAATGACAGCTACTATTGCTGCTGAAATGGGAGAAGTTGTTCATGACAGTGAACATTATTTGGCTCTTTTTGCCATTGGAATTATTTTATTTTTAATAAGTTTTATTACAAATACTGTAGCTGATTATTTTATAAGAAAAGCTCGTAACTTAAAAAATTAGAGGTGAAAAATGTTAATAGTTAAAAAAAATAGAGAAAATTTATTTAAATATGCTATTGGAATAACTACTTTCTTAACTATATTACCTATTTTTATCATTTTAGGTTTTATATCTTTAAAAGGAATTATATCTATAAACTTTGATTTCCTATTTTCAATGCCTACAGATGGAATGAGAAGTGGTGGAATATTTCCAGCTATAGTTGGTAGTATTTATTTAACACTTGGAACAATATTATTTTCTGTCCCTTTTGGAATTTTTACAGGAGTTTATTTAGTTGAATATGCAAAAGATACTCCATTAACAAAATTTATAAATTTAACTATTATAAATCTTGCTGGAATCCCAAGTATTATTTATGGATTATTTGGAATGGCTTTGTTTGTTATATTCTTAAATTTTGGTTCATCTATTTTATCAGGCTCTCTTACTTTAGGGATTATGTGTCTACCTGTCATCATAACTTCCGTAAGAGAAGCTCTACTTAGTGTTCCAAATACTTTAAGAGAAGCCTCTTTAGGATTAGGGGCTACAAAATGGGAAACTACTTATAAAGTTGTTTTACCAGCTGCTGCTCCAGGAATTCTTACAGGAATTATTTTGAGTATATCAAGAGCAGCTGGAGAAACAGCTCCAATAATGTTTACTGCTGCTGCTTTCTATTTTCCTTTTTTACCTGAAGGAATTTTTGACCAAGTAATGGCTTTACCTTATCATTTATATGTTATATCTACTCAAGTTCCTAATATGCCTGCTAGTAATATGTATGGAACATTATTTATCTTAGTATTTATAACTATTGGATTTAATTTATTAGGTGCTTTTGTTAGAAATAGATTTAAAAAGAAATATTAATTAGTATATATGAGGTGAATAAAAATTATGGAAAATAATAGAATAGAAGTTAAAAATTTTAATTTTTACTATGGAGATTTTAAAGCTTTAAAAAATATCAATATGCAAATACAAAAAAATAAAGTTACTGCTCTTATTGGTCCATCTGGTTGTGGAAAATCTACTTTTTTAAGGTCACTTAATAGAATGAACGATTTAATCAATGGAACAAAATATGAAGGAGAAGTATTACTTGATGGTAAAAATATCCTTGATGAGTCCTTTGATGTTACAGAATTAAGAAAAAAAGTGGGAATGGTTTTCCAAAAACCAAATCCTTTCCCAAAAAGTATATATGACAATATTACTTTTGCCCCTATTTTACATGGAGAAAAAGATAAAAATAAATTAGATGAAATTGTAGAAAGTTCTTTAAAAGCTGTGGCTCTGTGGGATGAAGTTAAAGATAAACTACATGAATCTGCTTTAAAATTATCTGGTGGACAACAACAAAGACTTTGTATTGCAAGAGCAATTTCTATAAAACCAGAAATACTTTTAATGGACGAGCCAACTTCTGCTCTTGACCCTATCTCTACATCAAAAATAGAAGAACTTATAAGACAGTTGGAAAAAGATTATAGTATAGTTATCGTTACTCACAATATGCAACAAGCTGCTAGAATTTCTGAATATACTGGATTTTTCTATCAGGGAGTTTTAGAAGAATTTGATAAGACAGAAATTATTTTTACTGCTCCAAATAATAAAAAAACAGAAGATTATATTACAGGAAAATTTGGATAAAAAGAATTTTTATTAATTATATTTTTTAGGAGGAAAAAAATGAGAAATTTACAAGAAAGTTTAAAAGGGTTAAATGAGCATTATTTAGAAATGTTAAAACATTTAAATAGAATGTTAGAAATAAATTTAGAAGCTATACATGATGGAAAAGTATCTTCTAAATTATATGGAGAATGCTTTATAGTAGAAGATGTTATAAATGCTTTTGAAGTTAAAGTAAAAGAAGATTGTATAAATACTATTGCTAGATTTCAACCAGCTGCTAAAAATCTTAGAGAGCTTATAATGCTTATAGATGGAGTAAGATTAATTGAAAGAATGGCTGATATATTAAAAGCAAATTTTAGAGCCATTAAAGATATTGAATCTAATAATCCTGAAATAAATTCTAGATTAGATGGAGCTTTTTATGAATATTTAATAAAAATAAAAAAAATATTTGATTCTTATGTAACATCTTTTGCTACTTCTGATGAAACTATTCTTTATGAATTAATATCTGCTGATGAAGAAATCAATAAAAAAACTGATGAAATAGTTGCTAAAATAGCTAGCTGTATTAAAGAAAATCCAAATGAAACTGAAATTTTATTGGAGGTTGTTTCTTTGGTTAAGAAGTATGAAAGATTTTCTGACCATATAATCCATTTAGTGGTAGATTTAGTATATACTTTAAAAGGTGAAAATCTTAGAAAAAAAGAACTGTTAGAAGAACAAGAAAAATAAAATTTTACTTTTATATAAAAAAGGACTGTTACATTTTATAATAAAATATTTGTAACAGTCTCTTTTATATTTTTTATAAAAATTTTAATTATACTAAAAGATTTTGTTCTGATATTTTTATTTTTAAATCTTTTATAACTTTTTGTACAACCAATAATCCTACTATAAAAGTACAAATATCAGCAAAAGGTTGACAATATTGTAACCCTCTTATTCCAAAAATATTAGGTAAAACAAAAAGAGCTGGTATTAAAAATATTCCTTGTCTTCCCATAGCTACTAATGTAGCCCAGAATCCATATCCTATTGATTGAGTTAACATATTAGCCATAACAATTGAAGCTTGAATAGGTAAAGTTAAACATTGATAACGTAAAGCTATTGTTCCTATTTCTATTACTTCTAAATCTTCTTTTCTAAATAAAGCAATTATCTCTGGAGCAAAAGTAAAACATAAAACTCCTAAAATAGTTAATAGTATAACTCCCACTTTTAAGCAAAAATAATAAGCTTCTAAAACTCTTTCATATTTTTTTGCTCCATAATTATATCCACATACAGGTTGAAAACCTTGTCCAAACCCTATCAGAGAGGAATTTATAAATAACATTATTCTCACAGTAATTGACATTGCTGCTATAGCTGCATCCCCAAAAGGACTTGCACAAACATTTAAGGCTACAGCTGCCATACTCGCTAATCCTTGACGAGAAAGGCTTGGAAGTCCAGCTTTAAAAATTTCTTTATATACCCACGGTTTCAAAGTAAATTTACTAATTTTTATTGTTACATTTTTCTTATTTCTTTGGCTCATAAAAAATAAAATTCCAAAACTTATAAATTGGCTAAATATTGTTGCTATAGCTGCTCCTGATATTCCCATATTAAACTTAAAAATTAATATAGGGTCAAGTATCATATTTAATATTCCACCTGTGACTAATCCAAGCATAGAATAAAAAGCATTTCCTTGTGACCTGTGTAAATTATTTAAAACAAAAGCACAACACATATATGGAGTTCCTATTAAAATATATTTTGCATAATCCTTAGCATAAGGAACTATTGTTGGAGTAGCTCCTAAAATTTTTACAAATTTATCTAAATTTAAAAGTCCTATAATTGACAAAGTTCCTCCTAAAATCAAGGCTGTAAAAAAGGCTGTAGCTGCTGCTCTGTGAGCTCCTTCACCATCTTGATTTCCTAAACTTCTTGATACATAGTTTCCACTTCCCATTCCCAAAGTAAAACCAATTGCTTGTATCATTGCCATAAGTGAAAAATTAATTCCTACTGCTGCTGAAGCAGAAGTTCCTATTTGACTTACAAAAAATGTATCAGCCATATTATAAATAGAGGTTACTAACATTGTTATTATAGTAGGAATCGCTAATCTTGGAATTAATTTTGAAATTTTAGTTTCTGTCATTTTGATATACATATCATTATTCATAATTATCACCAAAAAATTAATTTTGTATACTATTATTATAGCATATTTTTTTAATTTCATAAAATCGTTTATATTAAATATTAAAGAAGTATTTTTTTTAACTATAAAAAAATTACACTTTCTATCTTAAAATTTTAAGATAAAAAGTGTAATATTTTTTTTATTTTTTATAAATTATTTATTTTGATTGTAATGAGCAATTAATTTTTCTACAATACTATCTGATTTTTTTACTACATCAGCAATTTTTACTCTAACTATTTTCTTTCCAGTAAATCTTTCTTCATTTTTTATAGCAACTTCTTTAGTTAATACTACATAATCTGTATTTGCTAAATCTTCAGCTGTTATAACATTTTCAATTCCAATTGCTCCTTGAGTTTCTACTTTTACTTCTACTCCTGCTTTTTCTGCTGCCTTTTTAAGAGCTTCTGCTGCCATATATGTATGTGCTACACCAGAAGGGCATGATGTTACTGCTACTATTTTCATTTTTATTCCTCCAAAATTTTTATTTATATTTTTAGTCGTTATTTTTTATATTTTAGTCAAAATCTAATTCAACTTCTTCTGAATCATCTGCTGCATCTGTAGTTTCTATTTTTTCAACTATTGGTTTCTTTAAAAAGTTTACCATTAATGCTGTTACAAGAGAACCTGCTATTGTTGCTATAACATATCCTAATTTTCCTTCTACTACTGGAAGAACAATCCATCCTCCCCAAGGTGCATGGTTAATAACATTCATAACAAATCCTATTATGTTTCCAACCATTCCTCCTACAACTATTGAAGGTAAAACTCTTAATGGGTCAGCTGCTGCAAAAGGAATTGCTCCTTCAGAAATTCCAATTAATCCCATTAGTATTGCTGCTTTTCCTGCTTCTTTTTCTTCATGAGTATATTTTTTAGGTCCTAATATTGTTGCTAATCCCATTCCAATAGGTGGTGTACAAATTGCAACTCCAACTCCTCCCATTAACCATGGATGTGTATCAACTTGAGTTTGAGCAAATAATGTAGCAACTTTATTTATTGGTCCTCCCATATCAAATGCTGTCATTCCTCCAAGAATAGCTCCTAAAGCAACTTTCCCTGTATCTCTCATACTACTTAACCAGTTATTTAATCCTTCCATCATTAAAGCTATTGGAGTTCCTATAACCCACATAACTATTCCTGAAACTATTAATGTTCCAAATAAAGGACAAATAAATATTGTAGATAAAGATCTCATACTTGCTGGTAATTTTATTTTCTTTAACATATTAACAACATAACCAGCTAAGAATCCAACTATTATAGCTCCTAAAAATCCTGTCTTATATTGAGAAACTGCTATCCAAGAACCAATCATACCAGGAGCTAATCCAGGTCTATCTGCTATAGAGAAAGCTATATATCCCCCAAGAACTGCTGTAAATAATGTAAGTCCTGCAATACCCATATTTGAAATATCTTTTAATATTCCTGTATCAGGTACAGCTCCTTTTCCACTAATCATAACTGCAAGTGAAAGTAAAACTCCTCCAGCAACTATAAATGGTATCATATGGCTTGTACCAAATAATAAATGTTTTCTTAATTCTAATAAAGTATTTTTCATTTTTATCCCCCTATATATAATCTATTTTTTATTCGTTTATTGCTTTTACAATTTCTTCTGTAGAAGTTGCTTTTGTTATTAAATCTCTAAAATCATCATCTAATATTTTTTTAGAAAGATTTACTAAAATATTTATATGCTCATTGCCTGCTGCTGCATTAGGTATAGCTAACATAAATATAAATTTAGCATTTTCATTTTCTTCGCTATCCCATAAAATTTCCTCATTAAGTCTTGCAAAAGCAACAGCTGGTCTTGTTACTGCATCACTTTTACCATGAGGTAACCCTACTTCATATCCAACAGCTGTAGGAGCTATATTTTCTCTTTCAAATAAAGATTCTACATATTTTTTATAATCTTCTACTATTCCCTCTTCTAAAAAAAGTTTTGCCATCTCTTTTATAGCTTCTTCCTTGTTTGAAAAAGTTTTGTCTAATAACACACGATTTTTAACTATTAATTCCATTATACTCTCCTTTATATTAATAAAATAAATTTTTTATAATTATGAATATCTCACTAGGTGTTTTAACATCTTTTAATAATTTTAAAATATTTTTTTCTCTTATAATATTAATAAATTCCATAAGTCCATTTAAATGTTCTCTTTTATCTTTACTAGCAAGTGTTATAACTAAATATACCTTTTCTTTATCTGGAAAATCTATTCCATCTTCAACATAAAGAATTCCTATCCCTGTTTTTCTAACACCATCTTCTGGATTTGCGTGAGCTAAAATTATTCCTTCTTGAATAACCATATAACTTCCAAATTTATTGATAAGTTTGATTATCTCATCTGCATAATCTTTATTTACCATATTTTCATCTACAAGTTTTTTACTTCCTAAAAATATAGCTTCTTGCCAATCATTAACATTTTTTATTAACTCAATTCTTGATAAAGACATCATATCTGTAAATTTAAGTTGTTTTAATTGTTGTCTATCATCAAAAATTTCTCCTTTAAATTTTTCTTTTAATTCTTTTATGAACTTTTCTTCATCTAAAGAAATTGTACTTTCTTTTACAACTTCTAATAATTTAGAAAGTTTTATTTTGCTTTTTACTTGTGAAAGATTTAATTTCTCTAACTTTTGAATGTCTTCTTTATTTAAAATAGGTGAGACTGTAACAACTGGAACATAAGTATTTTCAAGATTATCAATTGTTGTTATTATTAAATCTACTTCATCTAAATTATTATAAGTATCTAACAAATTATAAGGAATAGTGTCAATTATATTTACAGAAAATTTTTCTTGTATACTTTCTGCTAAAAACTTTGAAGTACTATATCCAGAACCACAAACAATTAATATATTTTTTAGTTTTTTCTTTCTAGTTCTCTTTATAGCTAACTGAAAGTGCATTGCTATATAAGCTATCTCTTCATTTGACATATTCAAATTTTTGAAATCACATTTAGACCAAGCTTCTTCTACTTGAGAAAGAATTGTAGGATAACTTTCTCTAAACTCTTCATAGATATGAGTATCTAATTTCCCACCCATCTTAGCTCTATATATTGCTGGTTTTATATGATTTATAAGTCCTTCAAGTAAAGTAAAATCTTTTTCTAAGTCTGAATAACCAAACTTACTAATCTCTTTTATTAAAGACATTATAAAAGTTTCAACTTGTACCCAATTTCCATAAAAAGAATCATCAAAATTAAAAGTATGACTTCCTAAAAAATATTCTGTAAGACTTAAAAGTTCTCCCTCTTTTAAATCAAATTTTTCTAATGTATTTTTTACACTTAGATACTCTTCAGTATTTGAAAGAAATTGTTTATTTTTAAAATGTTCTATGGAATGTTTTTCATATCTGTTTAAAACTATTAAAATATAGAAAAATAAAACTTTATATGCTTCATCACTTAATTTTTTATTATTTTTTTCTAATATACTTTTTAATATTTCAGAGGCAAGTTTTATTTTTTCTGTTTCAAAGAAAATATCCATTTCTTCCCAAGGAATAAAATAGCCATAGTAATAAGTTTTTGATACAAAAATACCTTCATTTTTAAAACTTATATCATAATTCTTTAGTAAAATATCAAGCATTAATTTTCTAACATTTTCTTCTTCCCCAGAAAGTTCTAGATATCTATTAGTTTCTGCTGATAAATCTAACATAAAAGTTTTTACATATTTTTTTATTTTCTTTATATCTGATTTTAAAGTAACACTACTAACTCCTAAGAAATCACTTATTTCATCTATAGTTAGTTTTCCTTTTCCAAAAAGATATAAAGTTAAAATAATCTTTTCTCTTTCATCTTGTGAAAAATTGTAAGTATTTATATTTTCTTTTATCTTTTTTACTACCTCATCTAGTGAGGAAGAAAAAGAAATTTTCCCAAGTTTAAGTTTTAGTTCTGGAAGTTCAAGACCTTGTAGATGATAATTACAATCTTCTATTTTATATCTTATACTTCTCTCACTAACACCCATAAGTTTTGCATTTTCTTCTAAAGAATTTATTTTATTTTCTGTTATACTTTTTATAAGATTTAGAACATCTCTTGTTATGGCCATATTGTTCACCTCTTTATTTCTTATATTCAAAGTATACTTTTTTTATATACACTTTCAAGTAAAAAACCATTCCACTTTTTTTTGAAATATTTTTTATCATATCAAAAAATTATTTTTCTTATCTTTTTGATTTTTTTCCATACATATAACATATGTATTTTCTATTTTCCTATTCATAAATAGAATTTCTTTTAGTTATTCCTACATTTTTTTAAAATTTTTCTTTAATTTTTCTTGAAAGTTTTTTGTTATTTTTTAATTTTTTTCTTTTAAGTAAATTTTTCAAAAAATTTTTGAAAAATCAATTTTTTATCTTTTTTAAAAAAATTATAATAAAAAAGCTAGTTAATATTTTCTTAACTAGCTTATCTTAAATAAATATTTTTCACTATTTTTTGAAGTTATTAAAGAATTTTTTATTAATATTTTTCTAGTAACTCAAAATTAAACATATCCATTCTATAATCTTTCCAAATAGGGTACTCTTCTCTAGTTTTTGTTACTTCATCTAAATCAATTGTAATATTTAAAATTTCCTCTTCTGTATCTGAGGCTTTAGCTACAACATCTCCAAAAGGAGATATTACTTCACTATCTCCACATATATTCTGCCCAAGAGGATTTAACCCTACTGTATTAACTCCAATAACATAGTAAAGATTATTGATAGCTCCAGCCATAAGGCTAGAATGCCATCTATTTTTTAACCATTCACTCCAAACAGAAGGACAAATTATTAACTCTGCTCCTTTAAAATGCAATATTCTAAAAAGTTCTGGAAATTCTATATCATAACAATTTAATAAACCAATTTTTCCAAACTCTGTATCACAGGCAAATAATTTATCTCCTTTAGTAAATGTCCTATTTTCTTCTTCCCAACAATAAATTTTTCTATAATTACATAATAGATTTCCTTTGTTATCCACAAACATCAAACTATTATAATAAGTATCCTTCTCTTTTTCAGAATACCCCATTATAATATAAATATTATTTTTTATAGAAATTTCTTTTAATTTATTAAAAAGATTTCCATTTTTTTCTTCAGATAATTCATGAAAAGTTCTTCTTCTGTTAAAATATCCTGTATAAAACAGTTCTGGAAAAACAACTAAATTACTTCCATTTTTAGAAACTTCCTCTATAATTTTAATTGCTTTCTCTAAATTTTTTTCAGGCTTTCCATGTATAGATTTTACTTGTGCTATAGTTATATTTATTTTTCTCATAATTTTTATTTCTCCTCTTTAAAAATTGAAAAATTAAAATAAGTATTTAATGTTTTAAACCAATATTTAAAATATTTTCTATTTTTTAAATTATAATATTATTGTAAATATAAAGCAACATCAATTATATATTTTTATTTTAATAAACTATGTTTTAATAAAATTTATCTTAAAAATTTTAATTATTTATGTTAATAAAATATAAATTCTATAACTATTGACTATGGTATTGAGATAATTTTTCTACCAAAGGCAAAAAATAAAAAATACTATAAAACTTGTACCTTCAACGACTAAAATATAAGATTATTTCTAAAGAAATTTTAAAAAAAATATGGTATAATTATCAAAAAAAAGTGAGGTCAAAAAATGAAAATAATTTTTTCACCAAGTAAAACTATGTTAGACAAAAAACTTAATTTTTTAGAAACCCCAAAACTATTATTTGAAAATAAGACTGATATTATTATAAAAAAATTAAAAGAATTTTCTATTGAAAACATAGAAAAAATTTTTAAGATAAAAGGAAAAATATTAGAAGAGACTTTTAAAAATATTCAAAAGTTTGAAATATTAGAAGAATATCCAGCTATTTCTCTATATGAAGGTGTTACCTTTAGGCAATTGGAGCTTAATAAATATTCTAAAGCTCAGTTAGAATATCTAACAAAAAATTTATTTATTTTATCAGCTTTTTACGGTCTTCTTTCTCCAAATACTAAAATAAAAAAATATAGATTAGATATGACTATCAATATATTAGAAAATAATTTATATAAATTTTGGAGTTCTGAGATAAATGATTATCTAAAAAAATATTCAGATGAAATTTTTATAAATCTTGCTTCAAAGGAGTTTTCTAAACTTTTAGATTATAAAAAATTTAATGTTATTGATATAGAATTTAGACAATTAGTAAATGGCCAAGAGAAAAATATAAGTACTGAAGCTAAAAAAGCTAGAGGATTATTATTAAATTATATGATTACCAATAAAATTTTAAATATTGAGGACATAAAAAAATTTAATGAAAATGGATACGTTTTTTTAGATAATAGGTCTGATGAGAAAAAATTATTTTTTCTAAAAAAATAACTTATAAATATTTCCTATTTCTATTCTATGTAACTAAAATTCATTATAAAAATAATATATTTTAAATAAAAAGTTGGACCAATTAAAGCCCAACTTTTTTCTTTTCCATTTATAATTAAAATTTTTTTACCGTTTAATCAAACATTTTTCTTTCTATCATTTTTCTTATTACTTTTTTCACTAATTCTATTCTTTCTTCTATACTTGATACTTCTAAATATTCTCTTTTACTGTGAGCTTCTCCACCTATTGGTCCTAATCCATCTATTACACCAACTCCTAGTACTCCTAAGAAATTTCCATCAGAACATCCCCCTGCTATCTCCCAATCACATTGAATATTTAATTCTTTTTTACTCTCATCAAAAATATTTTTTAATAATTCAGATTTTTCATTTAATACCAAAGGAGCTCTAAATCCTCCTCTTTCTATATTTATTTTTATCCCTTTAACTACAGGATTTTTTTCTAATTCTTTTATTTTATCTTCAATTTTATTAAAGAATTCTAAATTATGTGACCTTCCTTCAAATTCAATAGCTGCATAGTCTGGAACTATATTAACTCCCACTCCTCCCTCTATAATTCCTACATTTATAGAATTTTTTATTTCCCAATTATGTAATTTAGAAATTTCTGTAATCCAATATGCTGTTTCTAATATAGAATTTATTCCTTCTTGAGGTGCATTTCCTGCATGAGATGCTTTTCCAAAAAATTCTACTTTATATTTTATAATCCCTTTTCTCTCTATAACATTATTTCCATTTTTTCGTGCTGGTTCAAATACCATTGCATATTTTGTATTTTTTCCCACCTCTTCTATAATTGATTTAGAAAATTTAGAACCAATCTCTTCATCAGTATTCATTATCATAGCTATATTTATATTTTCTTTTCTAAACTCCTCTGCTATCTCTACCATAGATAATACTCCTGCTTTCATATCACAACATCCAGGTCCAGTAACTATATCTTTTTCTAGTCTATATTTCCAATCTTTTGTTGTTCCTTTTGGAAAAACTGTATCATTATGCCCTAAAAATAATAAATCTATTTTTTCTGAATTATTATTTTTTAATAATAAAACTGGATTTTTTCCATTATTTTCTGGATACTCTTTGATTATCCAATTTTCTTTTAATCTCTCTTTAAAAAAATCAGTTACTTCTCTTAATCCTTCTGGTACATTACTTCCACAATCTATATTTACTAACTTTTCTAAATCATCTAAAAATTTTTCTATATCCACTTTTTTCCTCCAATATAATTTTGTATAAATATAATAGCACTAGAGTATAAATAAAGTAAAGATTTAATTTTTTCATCCTCTAATTTTTAAATTACTATGTTCTATATATTAATATGACATATCAACTAAAAAAGGATTGAAAATTCAATCCTTTTTTAATTATCATTTATTTCTTAGGGTATTATTTGACAGCTATTAATTCTATTTCTACTTTTACATCTTTTGGTAATCTTGCTACTTCTACACAAGCTCTTGCTGGTTTTACTTCTCCTAAATACTCATTATATACTTCATTTATTGCTCCAAAATCATCCATATTTTTTATGAAACATGTTGCTTTTACTACATCTTTAAATATATACCCTGCTTCATCTAGTATTGCTTTTAAATTTTCTAATGATTGTCTTGTTTGAGCTTTTACATCATCTGATACTAATGTCATTGTTTCTGGTACAAATGGTATTTGTCCTGATATGTATAAAGTTCCATTTACCTCTATTGCTTGTGAATATGGTCCTAAAGCTGCTGGGGCTTTTGAAGTATTTATTATCCTTTAAATATAAATTTTAATTTTTAGGAATAAATTTTTTCCTAATAAAACGAAATACTGCTACTACTACAGCTATTACTCCTACCCATCCTGAAACTGAAACTAATACATTTATAATTTGAGCATAAGAACCTAAAAAGCTTACTGCAAGCTCTGTTAAAACAAGAGTAGTTCCTATCACTTTAAATTTTATTGTTCCTTCTTCAGCAAAATATTTTGCTGCTATAACAGCAACTGGTGCTGCAGTCGTAAAAGAAGCTAAAACAACAAGTAAAACAAGTATCCCTGCAAGCTTAGGAACATGATATGTTGTTATTGCTAAATTAGGAGCTGGTGTTCCTATTGCTATACTAATATTTGATACTTGTGCAAAAATCATTAAAGCAATCATTAGTGTTAATAATATAAATGATACTATTACCCAAATCGAAGTTTCTTTCATTGTAGCAGTTGTATCAGCCATATAACATGTTACAAAATATGGTAAAACAAATAATATTATATAACTTGAATGTAAAAATGTTGACCCCAACCAATTATTATGTAACCTTGATATTTCTGTTGTTGTACTTGCTATTTCAGCTCCCTTTTGGAATCCATCAACTGGATTAATACTACTGAATACAAAACTAATCATTAATACAACCATAATAAATGGTGCTATAGCACTTATTATTTCAATTACTCTCTTAAATCCAAATAAAACAGATATTATGCAAAGAACTGACAAAAGAACTGCTCCTACATAATAATTAAAACTATAATATTGTGTAAGCATACTTCCTGTACCAGATATTAATTGTACCATAAAACAAACTACAAAGGCTACTGTATAAAAGTGGACGGCTGTTCCTACATATTTTCCACAAAACCAAATAAAACATTCTTTAGCACTTGAGAGATTAAATCTTTTACATGAATAAATTACAATTAATGCAAGAGCAGCAGTAAAAATATGATAAAGAATTATTCCTATCATTCCATATGTTCCGTGACTTGAATATGCTTGTAAAAATTCTTGTCCTGTTCCTGTTGCAGAACCAATATAATATGCAATCATTCCTCCTATCATACTTAATAAAAATAATGGACGAACTGTTTTTCTTTCCTCTAACATAATTATCCTCCTTTTTAATTAATAATTTTTAGCAAGAAAAGCATAAAAACTTATAGTTTTATATATATCTTCTAAACTACATTTTTCATTTTTCATATGAGCTAATTTTAAATTTCCAGGTCCAAAAACTATTGTTGGAATTTTAAACTCCCCATTTGTTGCAAACCCATTTGTTGCAAAAGGTAATTTAAATAAAGTTGTTTCTTTATTAAATAATTCTTTATATGTTTTGGATGCAGTCCTAGTTAAATAGTCATTTTCTAATATCTCCCAAGCTGGTAAAAAAACATTTAATATCACATCTTTTCCAGTATAACTTTTACCTTTAGCTTCGTATAATTCATATGTAGCGTCAATTCCTTCTATAAATGATTCCATTTCTTTATTAATTTTTTCTTTTGTTTCTCCTAATGCAAGTCTTCTATCTATATAAATTGTACACATATCTGGAACTGCATTTAAAGAAGCTGTTCTTGCTTTTATATCTGAAACAACAATTGAACCTTTTTCTCCTTCAATTTTATCAAATTCTTTTTGTTTATTTTCTATTCTTTCTAGAATTTTAACCATTTTGTAAATTGCATTATCTCCCTTTTCAGGTGCAGAACCATGTGCTGAAATTCCATTAGTTATAATTTTATACATAGCTCTTCCTCTATGTCCTAAGCCTATTTTTAAATCACTAGGCTCTCCAATAACTACATACTTTAAATCATATAAATTATTTTCTTTTAATACTCTATATAATAATTCTCCATCAAAATCCTCTTCCATAATTGAAGTGGAAATATAAATTGTTTTATCTGGACATAAATTTAATTTTTTAATTAAATATCCTGCATAAATCATTGAAACAACAGACGATTTTGTATCTACACTTCCTCTCCCATGAAGAATTCCATTATATATCTCTCCTGAAAAAGGTGGAAAATCCCATTCTTTTTCATCTTTAGCTTCTACAATATCTAAGTGAGCATCATATAACACTTTTGTTTTTCCATTACCTATTATTCCTAAAACATTTCCATAATCATCTATTTTAACTTTATCATATCCTAATTTTATCATTTTTTGTTTTACTAACTCTGCAGCATCTTTTTCATATCCTGTAAAACTTTTTATTCTTATAAGTTCTTTACTAAAACTATTAATATCATTTTTTATTTTATTTAATTCAAATTTTAATTTATCCATATTATTTTTAGCTGTAATCAAGAAATTTTATATTTATATAAAATTCTTCTTAATTGTCCTCCTACTCTTATAATATATATTTTTCTATTAATTATAATATAACCAGGACCATAAATAAATTAATACTAATCTAAATTAAAATAAAGAAAGCTTTATCTATATATCCTGGTTATAATCCATACTTTATAAAAATTTAATTTTTATTTTTTAGTTTTTATTCTATGTAATTTTCTACTTCCACCAGATAAACATTCACAACCATCTTTTGTTATTACAAAGTTTTCTTCTAAATCAAAAACTCCATTTTCATTAACTACACCTGGTTCTAGATTAATTATCATTCCTTCTTGTAATATAGTTTTATCATAAATTGTTACTGAAGGTGGTTCTGTACTGCTTAATCCCATTCCATGTCCCATTCTTCCACAATCAAAAGTTGCTTCAAATCCTGCTAGCTCCATAAGTCTAGCACATTCTCTAGCTACATCTGCAACTGGAACCCCTGGTTTCATTATTTTAGATGCTTCCATTGTTATTTCGTGAATTTTATCTTGTAATTCTATTGATTCTTTTGAAAGTTCTTCTGTAACTATTCCTGAACGACAAAAATCTGACCAGTATCCATTATATCTAGCACCTAAATCTAGCCACAACATATCTCCTTTTTCTAACTTTCTATCTGTACTTGTCTTACTAATTCTTCCATAATTTTCAGTACCTGATGTAATTATTACAAATCCTGGATATTCAGCCCCTCCATCTAACATATATTTTTGAACTTTTTGAGAAATTTCTCTCTCTGACATTCCTTCTTCAACAACATCAAAAATATGATCGTGTGCATAACTTGTTGCTTGACACGCTCTTCTAATACATTCAATTTCTTTTGGAGATTTTATTAATCTTTGAGACCAAATAATATCAGTTGCATCTACAAATTCAACTTCTGGCATAATAGCTTTTAATTCATCATATTGTCTAACTTCAAAACTTATTCTTTGTTCAAATCCAAGTTCTAATCCAACTTTTCCCTTACCCATATTTAAAGAAATCATAACATCTTTTAATTCTTCTGAGGTAGGTCCTAAAAGACTTTTAAACTCTATCACTTCGCAACAAAATGAAATTACTTCTGCTTCTGGGGCAACAAATGTTTGTACTAATAATTTAGGTCTTCCTTCTACTGGTATAAATAAAAATGATGGTCTAGTAAAAGTTGACCAAGGAGCATGAGTATTATAGTTAGCATAATAATTTAAGTTTGCTTCTGCAGTCACTAGCATCCCACACATATCTTTTTCTTTCAATTTTTTTTGAGCTAATTCTATCCTATCTTTTATATCTTTTTCTGTAAATTTTATCAATTCCATATAATCCTCCTATATTAATATTTTTAGTTTATAAAATTTCTTTTATATAAAGTTTTATAAATTACTATATATTCCGTCCCAAACTACTTTTCTATATCCTTCTACATCTGTATCTCCTTCTGTACTGATACAAAGTATTCTTGAGTTTTCATC